>JBNKOV010000129.1:0-10477 GCA_050294955.1 Holophagae bacterium | reverse complement strand
GAATAGTTGGCCCCGCCCTTAATCAGCAGCGTGGATTCCCGAGTCATCCAATAAAAGTCCGGTTGGCCGTCTTGGGAATTTGGAAGCCAGAACCCGACATCACAAAGCCCCGTGTACCATCCATCTGAGAATACACCCGCTGTTGCTTCCGGGTTCTTTACATACCTGGTCATGAGATTATCACCCCGGGTGACTAGAAACCCCGGTGACCCAGCAGGCGCATCTTGCATAAAGTCAGGTTCTTGTGGTCTTATACTTTTGACAACTCGGACCTCAGTAAAGGGCGGGTGCGGTCTGCCTATATAATACCCAGACTGCTCACCATTGCCATGATCCCAACCCCGTTGGAAAGCAGCGAGCCGCGCCTTTTCTGACATGTTGATAGGGATGCCCATGACCTGGAGGCAGGTTTCAGTTGAACCAAACCGAACCGTTGGCGTGCGGCCCGTGTATTTTTGGATCCGGGCCACGGTGGTAGGTCCTACGGGAGCCGATCCCATGAGGAAATCGATTCGGTTCAAGGCCGTCTGAAACTCTTGGAAATCGGACGAAGTCCCCTTTTTCTGGAGATGTTCGAAAAAATCGAAATGACGGGCCGTAAGAGGAGTAATGATGCGCTCGGGTCCGTTTCCCGCAATATCCATGAGAATACGCCAGAACGGCGTTGAGTACCGTTCGAAAAGGTGGATTTCTGCGCCCGGATCTCGCATGCACCAATCGGTAACGGCTGTCGCGTTGGCGTGATGAAGCGGATTCACGACAACCCCGGCCCAGGAAGGGCCGGGTTCTAGAAATTGGTCAAAGATCTTCTGATTGGTCTCATAGGAACGAAAGGCGTGCAGCGCGCCCTTGGGCAAACCCGTTGTTCCGGAAGTGAAAATAATTATTTTGGGGTCATTGGACGACAAATGCTCTTCAAAATGGGCTTCATCCAACGGGGTCTGAGACTCGAGCCTGGCCGTATCAAAACAGGGCAGATCGGGAAATCGCGATCCAATTTCCGACAAAAACTGGTCCACGAGGTGGTCGTGGATCAGGAACCGACTCTCGCTAGCGACAATCTTAAAAGCCACTCGCTCCGCATCGTCGGCCTGCCAGTTCACCGTAACGGGAACGACACCGGTCATGACGCTTCCCAATCTAAAGGCCAGGTCCATCACATTATTTCCGCCAAATAAATGAAGGCAGGCGTCGCCCGGTTTCAGGCCCGCGCCTTTAAGCACGGCTGCAGCTTTGCATGCCAGCTCCCAAAATGCCGATCTGGAGTATTCCCAGGTAAGAACTTCCCCCTTTTCAGGAAATGCATAAAAATGAAGAAAGGGTTTTCCCCCATTCTTAAAAGCCCTCGCATAGGGCGTCAGTGCGGATGAAAAGGACACAACTCAGCCTCACGGAGAATCTTCAGCGTCGCAAGAGACCTCATTTTCTCTAACGAACTTGATCTTTGTAAGATCCATCAGCAGAGGCAACAGGATTACTGAGCCCAGCCAACAGAAGAAAACCCCTAGAATGGCGCACAGCCCCAAACTTTGGAACCCGGAATAATCCGCAAGAAATAACGAACTGAATCCAAAAATGGTGGTAAGAGAGGTCAAGGTAACTGCTTTTCCGCATGAAGCAATCAACTTCCCAATTTCTTCCGACTGCCGATAGAGGTATTTCTCCACGATATGCACCCCGTCATCAATGCCAATGCCTATAATCAGGGGGGTGGCCACAAAGTTCAAAAGGGTGATGTCAATGCCCAAAAGATGCATGGTTCCCAACATCCAAGTAACACTGATGGCTAGAGGTACAAGCGTTAAAAAGATCAGAGATAGCTTATTGAAATGGATATAGAGGATGAGGAAAACAAGACCAACCGCGATAACTGTGGAGATTTCAAAGGTCTCGCGAACCTTGGCTTTTAACTCATCCGCAATGGTTTGAATACCGGTCACAAACACAGAGGACTGAGGATTGTCCTTTACCGTGTCTAAAATGCGGTTGGTGAGGGTGCGCGTAGCGTCCTTCTGCCATAACCCTATACTGGGGTAGACATGGATAAGCGTGCGAAACTTGCCATCGCCTATATTGAGGAACGGCCTCACAAAGCCTGTCTGACTTTCAAAAATTTCAGTGAGCGTAACTGGTTCACGAGCCTCAAGCGCCTTTGCCAGGTTTTCAATGTAGGCGCGTCCTGCAGGCGTAATTCGGAAACCGTTTGCAGCCATTTCTTTTTCAAAGTTCTCCACAAGCGAATGTCCCACAACGTTGGCCAACTGAAGGGATTCCATGTTGTTGTTTTGAGCCTCTGGCCCTTGCAACACCATGAGCAGAGAATCGAAACGAACCAGATCGCCCTCGTCCTTCATTTGAGAAAGCACGGGCGCCATTTTATTGTGAAGCTCATAGAGGTCTTCTTCCGTATCTGCTGAAAGCACAAAGGTAAGTGAACGCAGGCTTCCACCTACCTTGGCTGTAACCTTGTTCTGCAAAGTTATGGAGGGATTGGACTTGGCCCGAACACTGCGAATGTCGCTTGTAAATCGAAGATGGGCGGCGTGCCAGATAAAAAACACGGTTCCACCCAGCAAAACGACAAGCGACACTTTTTTATGCCGTAAGCAAAGGTTCAATAACTTTTCTACATGGAAATCCCATTGGGCTCTCGGCGGTCCAGCCTTTTTACGGCGCATGCGCTCTCTGATGAACAACATGCAGGGTAGAGTTACAAACATCTGAACGAGGCAGGAAACGATGCCAACGGCGGCAATTACAGCAAACTCTCGAACCCCAGTAAAATTTCCTACTCCAATGGCCAGAAACGCCCCAGCCGTAGTTACGCCGCCCACAACGGTGCCCATGCCGGTTTGGACCAGAGCGTATTGCATGCTGGCAAGCACCGACTTTTCATGCAAACGCTCGTCAAGATATCGGGAGAATATATGAATGGCGTAATCAATGCCAAGGCCAACAATAATTGCGGAAAATGTTGCTGTTAAAAGGTTTAATCGACCAAAAAGAAGATAGCCGATACCCAGGGTCCAAACCTCGGCGCACAATAGGGGAAAACCAACGTACAGAATCGCCAGAGGTCGGCGATAGGCCAAAACAAACAACAAAAGCACAAAGACAAATGAAGTGACAAACATGCTTACGACATCGCCTTTGATCACCTCATTCTCATGAGCGGCAATTGGGTGCGGCCCTGTAAGCCCAATCGTGAAATACTCGTCAGGATTAATCTCTTCTTCCTCAGCTAACTGCTTTTTGGTGATCTCAATCTGCTTGCGTAAAAATGTGTCCAAAGACACTGCAAAATCTACATCTTCGGGAGATTTGGTAGGTTTTCCCAAAATCAGCAGCATGTCCTGATCAGAACTGACGATGAAACCATCTGTAAAACTAAGCTGGTAGTTTCCCGTAATATCCTGATAATAGGAGCCGGCAAACTCCAATAAATTGAGTGGATCTTTTTCTATGAGATTTTTGGAGGCAAGTCCGCTTTCCAGCTCTCGGCGATTTTGATGCACCTGTTCGGCAACCCCTTCAGGGCTCAAACGATCAATCAAGGGCGGAATCTGTTCAGGCGGAAGAAGACGCGTTAAAAATTGTAAATACTGAAACCAATCGCTTTCATCAGACTGGTCGAATAAATTAGCCTTTATCCAGTGGAGATATTCCCCAGTTTCCTCCTGGCTTTGCACCTGTTCTTCAAAAAGCTCAGCGAAAGTTTGGGCCAAATCAAGATTGTCAGATTCAAATTCCAGAACCACAACGACCCGATCAATCAGGTCAAAATTCTCGACTGTATCCTCGAAGTTTTTAACAACAGGATCGTTTGCGGGCAACAGGTCCCGCAGAGTGGTCTTCTGCTCCAATTTCAAAGCGAGGGAGCCGAAATAAACAGTCAAGGCCAGGAACAGGGCCAAAACGGAAAGAGGATACTTGTAGAGAAAACTCGCCAGGGAACGCAAGTAACCCTGAGTTTTTTTAAACTTCAATTTTTTAGTTGTCAAAATGTGTCTACCTGAGTACGAATCATGCCCCAACCGACAAGGCACCATGATTCTAGCACGAAAGCAAGATTCATCCCAGCTCTCTAGACAATAAGAGTGCTCACGACGCCAGCGCCTCCTCATCCCACAAAGTTTTCAACTGATTACAAGGCCCCAAAAGCGACAATTTCTCGCCACAATTTTTAAAGAACCTGAGATATCCCCTTTGAAACCCTCACCCCTATTATTGTAACCGAAGAACGGTGTTAAAATGGGAGTCTACAGGGTTAACTTAAAAGGAGAAAGTTAGATGCAAAAGAAAGACATTCAAGATAAGATACGCCAGATTATTTTTGAAACGACCAATATCAAACCGGATCAAATTGGAGATCGCACTTCCTTTCTCAATGATCTGGATCTGGACTCGTTGACCATGCTTGAAATAGGAGTGAACATAGACGAAGCCTTTAACTTGGATCTCCCCGAAGAAGAGATGGAACAGCTCACATGTGTGGAAACCTCAGCAGAACTGGTGATGAGACACATGTCCCAACCAGTGGCCTGAGATTCATAAGTGGAGGAAAATGTGACTAATCGGGTAGTCGTAACCGGATTTGGGGCTATCACGCCCATAGGATCTGGAAGGGAAACGCTAATGAAAGGACTCCTGGAGGGCCGATCAGGCATCTCGCAGGTCACCTCTTTTGACACCAGTAATTACCCCGTACATGTTGGGGCTGAAATACCGGATTTTAATCTTGCGGACTACCTGCCCGATGTGGATCCCGTCAACCTTGGCAGAGCCACTCAGTTGGCCCTGGCTGCGGCCAGCCTCGCCTTAAAAGACGCCAAGGTGGGAAGTGGCGATTTTAATCCCCTTCGCAGCGGTGTTCGCATGGGCACAACTTCTGGAGAACCCAACTTAATTGAAAGGTTTAACGATGCCTACCTGGCAGAAGCGCAGCAGAATGTCGGTTCGGAGTTGGCGCTGCGCTATCCCTGTGATCACATGCCGCTCACAGTGGCCAGGCAATTCAATTTTACAGGTTTGCCCCCCGTCATGCACCCAGCAGCCTGCGCAGCGGGAAACTACGCCATTGCCGATGCAACAGAGGCCCTGCTTGCAGGAAGAGCCGACATCATGTTGGCAGGCGGTTCCGACGCGTTCTCAAGGATCACTTATACCGGGTTTTCTAGACTTCGCGCTATCGCTCCCGAAATTTGTCGCCCCTTTTCCAATAACAGACTGGGCATGATTCCGGGAGAGGGCGCAGGGTTCCTGGTGCTGGAAACCCTGGAGCACGCTGTTTGGAGAGGCGCATCCATCATGGCTGAAATTGCCGGGTACGGTTTGTCTTGCGACGCCCACCACATGACGGGAAGTCATCCCGAAGGAAGGGGCGCGGCCAGAGCAATGGAAAAGGCGCTCCACTCCAGTAGACTCAGACCCGAAGATGTGGACTACATCAGCGCTCATGGCACGGGAACTAAAAGTAATGATCGAAATGAGACCTTTGCAGTTAAACGGGTATTTGGCGAAAGGGCCTATAAAATCCCAATGAGTTCCATTAAGTCTATGCTGGGCCATACTATGGGAGCCGCCTCAGCCATTGAAGCGGGAGTTTGCGCCCAGATTATTTGCCATGGCGCAGCGCCGCCCACCATGAATTATGATGAACCAGACCCCGAATGTGATTTAGATTATATCCCCAATCAGGCCCGCCAAATACCCGTGAAGGTAGCCATGAACAACGCCTATGCTTTTGGAGGCGCCAATGCCTCACTTATCTTAAAAACTGTGGAAGGATGTTGATATGAAACGGGTTGTAATTACAGGCCACGGATTGATTTCATCCAAGGGCCACTCACCTGAGACTTTCCATGAGGCTTTGTGCGCCGGAACACGACAGCCCAGACCTTCCGAAGTTTTCACAAACGCCTGGCTGCAGGCACACCCAGTCATGGAAATCCGCGACTTTTCACCGGAGGCGCACCTGGGCGACAAGAATTTCCGTCCCCTGGACAGAGCCGGTCTCCTTTCCATAATAGCGGCCAGTAAAGCCCTTGATCACGCGAGATGGACATCTGAAGAGAGAACCCACTACGAAGCAGGGTTGTCCCTTGGCACTGTCTTTTGCGGCTTGAACACCATCTCAGAGTTTGACCGGCACGCATTGGTCAAAGGCCCCAAATATGCAAAACCCATGGATTTTGCGAATACAGTTATTAATGCAGCGGCTGGCCAAACGGCTCTCTGGTTCGACCTCCAGGGTTCAAACGCCACCATTGCGGCAGGCCCTTCATCGGGACTTCAGTCCATCGTCAACGCAGCCTCACTTATAGCAGCGGGACGGGAAGCTGCTATATTGGCTGGAGGCATGGAAGCCTTGTGTTTCGAGTCCCTCTACTCTTTTTCCAAAACAGGGATGCTCGCGCGAACAGGTAATCACGGCATCCCTTTTTCTTCCAATAGTTCTGGCTTCATCCTTGGGGAAGGAGCCGGGTTTTTGATGTTGGAGTCTTCAGAAACGGCCAACACCAAAGGTTCCAATATGATTGCGGAAATCAGGGGATCTGCTGATGGGTTTGATCCCAATCTGGGACAAGATCCGGCCTCAGCAGTATCTACCATGGTGCGTGTTATGACTCAGGCCTGCAAGCAAGCCCAAATGGATCCGAGAGACATTGACTGCATCTGCGCTTCAGCCAATGGCAGTAAATTGGACGCTCTGGAAGCGCGCGCCATCATGGAGACCTTTCAGAGTGGTCCGCCACCGGTTGCAGCGCCAAAAGCCGTTTTGGGAGAGTGTCTTGGGGCGTCTGGCGCCTTTGGAGTGATTGCCATGTTGGAATCAATGAAACGCGGTCGAATCCCGGAAATCTCGGGACTGGACCCAAACCACTCCCCTTTCCCAAAAACATCCTTTAGAGCCACAAGTTATAAGACCTGTCTTATTCACGCCACCGGCTATGACGGAAGAAGTTGCGCATTGATCATTTCTAGAAAATAGCCATCGAGGTTGGTAGTAAAATCAGCGCTTGAGATATCGCCAACCATCGAGAAAAATGGGAGGAATCAGTTTCCGCACAATCGCCCGAGCGCTCAATCTGGACTTCTGGGTTAAATCCTCACCAGGCCGCTCGCGGAACAAGGTAGAATGAACGCCCTGAATCTCCTCCTCGGGCCTGTCTTGGGTGTAGTAATACAAAGCAAGAGATTTCCGAGCTCGACCATCCGGACATGACAAAGGCTCGGGATGCCCATGCCAGGATGTTGAAGTCGTGGTGAAGATCACACAACGGTTGAATATTGGCAGAACTCTTTGAACACAACGAGACATTTCTAAATCCCACAATTCTAAATGTCCACCATAGGATTCATCCCAATCTTTATTCAAATAGAGCAGAAGATTGATGCGTCTGTGCAGGCCCAGCTTGGGGTGTTTATTAAAATCCGCATGAATTTTTAAAAATCCACCCGGTTCAATCTGATGTTGCCCGCCTCCCCAAAAATATGGATCGGGAATAATTCCCTGGATGCCTGTGAGTTCCTCAATAAACTGACATGCCAGCCCCGAATTGAACTGGTTTAGCATATGACGGATATGCGGCCCCATAAGCTCGTCCTGGTTATTGGCCAGTTTTACTTCTCGCGCATTTTGAAAGTTTCGCCATTCCCCGGATCGCTCCACAGAGAACTCCTCCAATACAGGGGTCAGGGTCTCAGGCGGGAGAAAGTTATCGATCACAATATGGGGAAAGGGATCCGCATTTAGGTACTGTTCGTGGTGAGAACGGCCCAAATCAATAAGCTGACCACGGTCAAAATAGAAGGGTCGAAATTCAGACATATTTTAAAGGCCTTCCTGGAAAGCAAGCTAATATCATTAAAAGTTAAGATCATACAAAGAAACCACTTATGATCTTAACGAGCACTACAGGCATTCGATCCGAAATGCCCACTCCGCACTATCATACCCTTAAAACTACATGAAGCCACAAAAAATCCATGAATTGAAAGGCCTGCTGAAAAATGATCCTGGCCTACTTCAGCCTCAGCCAGCACGGCGATTGGGAATTCTCAGGGAGAACACGCTGCCCATGCCTGGCCCTTCGCTTTCGCAGGAAATCTGACCTCCCATTTCCTTGACTACATTTGCGCAATAGTGAAGACCGTAACTACTGGCTTTCCGCTTAGTTGAAAAACCCTGGTTGAAAATATGCCTGCGATTTTCAAGGCTAATGCCGTTCCCGTTGTCCTCCACATCTAAAAGAAACCCGGCATCGTCTCCATCCGGGCCACAGCGCAAGGTAATATTTCGCTCTGTTTCCCTTGTTTTAAGAGCTTCCACAGCATTGGTTACAAGGGCGATAAGCACCCTTCTGAATTTGGCTTTTGGGAGGCGAACCTTGGGGAAATCCACAAAGTCCCGATGGAGATGAATGCGATGGGACTCCAACAGGCCCTTTTCCGTTTCCATAACCTGATCAATGCAGTTTATTACATCTACTTCTTCAAAAAACTCGTCAGATGATACGTGGGCCATTTGTTCAGCCAACTCATCTCGGATCACCTGAACCCGTTCAATGAGCTCTTTCACCTCGCTTCGCAGCTCCCCGTTCACACTTAACAAACTCTCACAAACCGAAGCAAGAGCGTTGGGTATCTTTTTTCCCTGTTTGTCATTGAGAATGTAATCGGCCAGATTATCCTTATTTTTTTCAAATAGATCACTAATTCTAGCCAGAAGCCCAAGGACCGATGAATGGGACATTTCGGAGATCAACTCCGCGCTTGTCGTGATGCCGTTAAGTGCGTTGCCTACGTTGTGAAGCACATTGGTGGCCACTTCAGCCATGCCCGCCTTATGGGCGGATTCAAGTAAGCGCTGCTGGGTCTGCCTCAAATCCTCGGCAGTATCAGCGAGGTGACGTATGTTGCGGGCTTTGCCTACGGCTGAAATAGCGTGTTCCCGAAAACGAAGCAGCTTATCCAGCTCGGCGGCTTCAAAAAATCCAGCTCCCGAATAGTTCTCAAAAATCAGAAAACCATCTACATGGTTATCCACAACAATGGTAATAACCAACATGGTCAAAGGCTGTTCAGAAACGTCCAATTCATCAACCGAAGGTAGACGAGCCGGTTCTTTAATCAGGTAGATCCCTTCTCCCAACATCTCGTGGCCCTGGATATACCGCTCTCTCGCATCCTTCTGTGTCAACCTCAGCCGGGATAATCGATCATTTTCAAATCCCATTTGGGCGTCGCATTTAAAAATGGACTGTTTCTGGTCGTAGAGAAGAACCCAGCCCGCTTCGGCATAGGAAAACAGATTCACTCCCTGCTCAAGCAGCACCTTCAGCAAGGTCACCATCTCTACTTCACGGTTTATGGTCTGAACAATTTCATCGAAACTTATCAGCTCCTGATTGACATCATTGAGCTGGATATTTTTGGCCTTCAATTCTCGCGTCCGTTCGGCTACCATGTCAGCTAGAATTTGTTGACGCTCTTTCAACCGATAAATACGTAAAAAGGGAAGGCCCACCGCGAATAACAAAATAGCTATGAAGTAAAGCGTATACGCCCACCATGTCTGATACAATGGCGGCTTTATCTCTATATCAAGCTTAAAGCTTGTCTCACTCCATGCTCCGTCATTATTGGCGCCATTAACCGCCAGTACATATTTTCCCGGGTCCAACCTGCCAAGGGAAATCTTTGAGTCCCGTTGCTCAATCCAATTCTCGTTCCCATTCCCCAACCGATAGCGGTAGGTGTTTTTTGCAGGGTTTGTAAAATCGAGCGCAGCAAATTCCAAAGTTAGAGATCGGTCATCGGGTCCTAAAACCAGACTCTTCAAATTCCAGAAGGGTACATCGGTTTCTAAAACCTGATTGGAAATCCTGACCTCAGTTAACACGGCGGCGGGTCTAAAGGGGTTGTCTTTTACCTGATATGGGAAGAAGCTGTTAAAGCCGTTATTTCCACCGAAAAACATTTCCCCGGAGGGTGACCGGAAGGCGACGCCGCCGGTGAAGCCATTGCCCTGCAACCCGTCCGCCAAATCATAATTGCGGAATACGCCCGTTTCAGGTCGGAAACGTGAAAGCCCATTGCGGGTGCTAATCCAAATGTTATCCTCGCGATCTTCCAAAATACCGCATATTTCATCCGAGGGTAGGCCGTGCCTCGAAAAGTAACGCTTAAATTCGTCCGAACCTGGGGTCATGAGGTTTAACCCGGCCACCGTGCCAATCCACAGGTTGCCCTTTCGGTCTTTGTGAAGACTAACCACAGCATTCTGACTTAAGCTTGTGGGATCGTCGGAGGCCGAATAATGCCTGGACAGTTTATTCTCCGGGTCCAAAAAGAACAGACCCCGATCCGTGCCGGCCCAAACCTGCCTGACCCCCGCCTTCAAAATCGCATTCACCTTTACCACGCCCAATTTGTTGCGCAGGAAGTTGTCGCTATGGTGATTGATAAAACGTTC
>JBNKOV010000128.1:0-10480 GCA_050294955.1 Holophagae bacterium | reverse complement strand
CCGATCTCCCTATCAGGCCATCCAGGAAGCAGCGAGGCGAAGACTCAGACCCATTTTGTTGACCACCCTCACAACCGTTGGTGGATTAATCCCCCTTTGGCTGGGAGGCGGTCCTCTTTTCGAATCCATGGCCGTCGCGATTCTGTTCGGTCTGGTTTTCGCCACCGTTATCACCTTAGGTTTTGTCCCCGTTTGCTATGCGATTTTCTTTGGCGTAAAACGGGATTCGGACCCTAAACAAAACTCTACCCCTCTTTAACAAATCCTATTCCTCGCATTTATGGTCGCATATTAGCGAAATGTTATAAAAGCTTTGAATTTTCATCAGAAAATCAGGCCTGCGGTCTGTACAAATGTCTCTTTTTTTGAGAAAATGCCTGAACTGGTTCTGACACTTCTTGAGAATAATAGAGGTATTTTATGGATGTCATGATTCTGAGCAAGCTTCACAAACCAAGACCCAAACGGGGATATGTCAGGCGTCCCCGTCTTCTTGAAAAGCTTAATACCGCCTTGGAGTCTCGTGTATTTCTGGTTACAGGACCTGCAGGATTTGGAAAATCGAGCCTGCTTTCCAACTGGCTCGAAACCATTGATCTACCCTATGCGTGGGTCGATTTGGAGTCCAGCGAAAATAATCCCGTACAATTTTGGAAATATGTAGCAACCAGTCTACAAAAGATAGCGCCGGAACTGGGAAAAGGGTTTCTTCATTCACTCAGCCAATCCAGAGACGTGCCCTTCTCCCGACTTATCCTCCCTCTTCTCAATGACATTTCCCAGCTGAGCGAGGATGTTGTGTTGGTCCTTGACGACTTTCATCTCATTGTTTCCAAGGAAGTAGAAGAGTCTCTGACCTATATGCTGCAACATCTGCCCTATCAATGCCATGTCATTATTTCCAGCCGGGGCGAGATATCCCTGCCTCTTGCTAGATTAAGGGTCTTGGGCGAGCTTGTAGAAATCGGGTCCGAAGATTTGCGGTTTACTGCAGAAGAAGTGGACATATTCTTTCAAAGCTCTATGAATATTTCCCTGGATAAACAATCTATTCAGCAGCTGCGTTCCCGCACCGAGGGCTGGGTCACCGGTCTGCAATTGGCAGGTCTTGCCTTGAAGGGCCATAAGAAAGAGGTACACCAATCATTCATCCAGGAATTTTCCGGTAGGAACCGATTTGTTCTGGATTATTTGATGGAAGAGGTTTTGAACGGACAACCCTTGGAAATTCAGGATTTCCTCAAGAAGGTCTCCATTTTGGATCGAATGAACGCCTCTCTTTGCAATTGGGTGACAGACCGCAATGATTCCCAGGAAACTCTGGAATCTCTGGTCCGCAATGACATGTTTTTATTTTCCATGGATGAGAGCCAAGAATGGTTCCGCTTTCATCACCTCTTCAAAGAACTCCTCAACCACAGAATAAAGGGAGACCCAGACTACAACCTTCTCATCCTGCACAAAAAAGCCCTTGAATGGTTTGAGAGCCAGGGAGATTTTTCCCAGGCCATTCATCACGCGTTCCTGGCCGAAGATTATGAGAAGGCGGCTAATTTGGTGATTTCTGTTGCAGATGATCTGGTTTCCAGATCCGAAACAGCCTCCATTACCGAATGGCTCGCCATCTTTCCCAAGGCTTTTCTGGAAAAAAGAGGCAATTTGCTTCTCCAACTTGCATGGGTAGCAAATCAGCAGGGTGATTCCATCAAACTCAAGGAATTGTGTATGAAGGTCACCAATTTACTGGAAAGCCAACCAGACACCAATTTGGAAGGACGTCTTCATTGCATCCTATCCTGGCATTTTTGGTCCAAGCGCGAACTGGACCAGGCCGAAACATTCGGACAAAAAGCCCTTGACCTGCTGGAGAACCAGCAAAGCATTTACAACATGATGGCTCTTGCAAGCATGTCTCTTATCTATTTGGGGAAGGGAATGCTCGACCAGGCCAATGCCCTCGCCATGAAGTCCTATGCTCTTGCCCATTCTCAAAAATCCACTTTTTATCAAATCCACATGTCATCCCTGTCTTTGGGGATCACCCTTCTCCGTGGACAATTTGATGAATGCCGAAGCATGCTAAATAAGGCCTACGCCATTCTTAAACAAGATGATGGAAACGATTATCTAAAGTTGCCGGCCTACGGTGTCTTGAAAATATCAGAAGCGGAGTTATTGCAAGAAGAAGGACGGTCAGAGGAGGCTGTGGAGTGTTTGATGGAAGGGATCAATTTAGGAAGACAAGGGGCCTTGTATCCTGCTGTAGGCAGAGCTCTTGTGAATCTAGCTTTCCTGGCCATTGAGAAGGGAGAAACACAAACGGCTCAGGCATATTTTGAAGAGGCGACACTGCTATTTGGCGATAACGACATGTTGATGCTCACCAGGTTGTTTTACTGGCGAATTCTTTTCTATCTAAAGCTTGGCGACTTTGACCGGGTCAGGGATATTGTGAACCGAATCGATATGGAGAGTGGCTCTCCGGTGGAACGGACGATGTTCAAGGAGATTCAAGCTCTGTTTTTGTTGCAATCGGGTCGAATAGAAGAAGCCATCGCCCTTTTAAAGTCCTGCCTGAAGCAGCTGGAGCTGTGGGATATCAAAAAACCGTGCATAAGAATTCGACGTCATTTGATACGCAGTTTGTTACTTGCCAAAAAACAAGATGAGGCTCTTTCCCTTTTTATTGAAACACTCCGCAAAGGCAAGGCGCTTGGTTTTTTCAACTCCATGTTGCCTCTGGATGAGTCTTTAGCCGAGGTGGTGCTTCAAGATGGGACAGTAGATGATGAATTAAAAAATTATGTAGTAAAGTTAATAAAATCAAAAACAGACATCATTGAAACCAGAAGTGTATCGAAAGAGTTAAAGAGCCTCCCCTGGTCCTATAGGATGGACCCTTTAAGTAAGAGAGAAATTCAGGTATTAAATGAGATTGCCAACGGGCTAACAAACCAGGAAATTGCAGATGAGTTGTATATATCGCTTAATACAGTGAGAACTCACACCAAAAACATTAATAGCAAGCTCAATGTCAACAGCAGGGGGAAAGCAGTGGCAACGGCACGGGAGTTTGGTTTGATCGCCTAACTGAAAAGATCGTCTCATAGGCTGTTTCTCCACCTGCCTGAGAGTCTTGATTCTTATTTTGACTTTTGCTCCGCTGGAGATAGGCTCAAACCAACCAGACGAGCCACTAGTACGGCAAGGTAGAACTGACCGAGGATGGCTTCCGAATAGGCAAGTGAGCCTGCCTCCAAAGTTTGTGGCAAGATGTCTCCATACCCCAGAGTTGAGAGTGTGACAAAACTAAAGTAAATAAATCCCGACAGGGAATGACCCGCCTCTGAAACCCATTTTCCATCGGTAAAAGAAGAGGGATCCAAGGACTGCAGGAACATATAGGCGAAGGCAAAGGCTATCCCCATCAAGAGATAGCCACAGACCGCTCCGTAAATCAAGTCGGGCGAAATTTCCTTCCTTTTAACGGCCACATCCCGTACAACCAGGATCGCCAGATAGGCGAAAAGTAGAAAACTGAGGAAAACAGCCAGGTTCGACATCATCCCAATTCCAGCGATGGTCGCCAACCGTCTAATGACAAAGACTGCAATTACGAGAAACAGAGAACAATAGAGTTGGCTTGACCACTTGGAGACAGCGGCGACACCACAAACCAAAGCCAGGAGAATCATGAGATCCAACAATAGCACCCGTTCGATCAGATTGGCCAGGATAGGGTAGAAAAGTAGAAGAATACTCAAGCTAATCAGAAGATAACGATAACCCAACCCGGAAATACGTTTTGGCAATGTGACCTTTTCAAGCATAAACCCGCTCCCTGACAATTATTGATGCAAACAACAAAACTGGGCGTGCTGGAACTCCCTTGTTCCTAACACGCCCTGAATGGGTTTAGGTCTATTTGGGTGGAAAACCGGAAAGGATCTTGTGAACGGCTGCTTGGACACGTTCTTCAAATTTTTTACTCGGAGCCTTTTCAATGCGGTCAGAACCCGAGCCACGCCAGACCATGCGATTGGATTTGGCATCAATGATATCTATGACCAGAGTGCCTTCCTCATATTCATCCGTGGTTACATAGGAATAATCCCAACCCCTGACCCAACCGCGGTATCCCCAGGTACGATAGGGCGAACCCCAGGTTTGAATCTCCGTTTTTTCCCTGGTGCTGCCGTAGAAAACAATGTAGAAATCCGGGTTGGCGACTTGTACCTTCAAGCCCTTGTGCTGCAAGTTGGCAATAATCTCTTTTTTCACCTTTCTTGCCAGGATCGGATTTTTTTCCATGGGATTGGTCTGTCCGGGCTCAGGTTTCAACCAGTCAAAGGTTTTCAGTCCCGAAAAGTCCTGATCTTTATCATAGTGAGCCTTTACCTTGATGGATGGTGCGCAAGACGCGAGACCTATGGTAATGACGGCGCCAATGACAAGCAGAAAATGGCTTTTAAATTTTTTCATTTGAAGCTCCTTTTGTTGAAAATGATCTAACGAATGAAGTGGTGTGTATATTTGAGGGTCCAATTAGGGGCATGCCATCCTCAAATTGAAGTGGCAACCTCTTTCAAGTCCTTGCTCTGGAGTCTCCTTTAAGCCGACGCCTGATCGTAGAGAAGGGGCAGTCTCTCCTCCAACCCATTCATGGCTTTTTCAAAGCGGTTCAACCAATAGAAGGAGGGTTTGGGGTCATTGGCGGAGCACGCTTCCCCAAAAAGGTGAATATCCGGTTTAAAGCTCAGGGATGTATGCATAATTGTTCCATCTGAACTCTTATAAAAGGTATTGTCCAATATAGCCAACTGCTTTGAAGCCCTTACAAACTCCATGGTTAACTGATGTTCATTCATAACAAGGACAAAGATCTCCTCTTCCCAGATCTCGTCATCGGGCCTGGTTTTCAAGGAAATCAGGGCGCCTTCGCTACATCCCGATTCACCTTTGATTCCTGGAAAGATTTGTTTGACAGAGACATTGCTTTCCAAATAACAATGGGAAAACAGCTGTGCCCGTACGCCCTCGAATTCAACGAATTCTTCCATATGTTTCAAAAACCAGACCAACATGGAAGGGGTTATTTTTTTTAGGCGCTTCAAACCTAAGTCAATGGTTGCCATTCCGCGCCGGTCTTGATTTTGGCATTCCAATTTGTCTTTTTGTTCGATTACTTTCATGGCTCAGGACCTCCTTACCGCCCATTTTGATTATGGCAAAGAAAGCAGCATCAAGACTCACATCAACATGTGATCTTTGGAGTTGAATTGGATTTTCAAAAACTTTATGCGATTCACATATTCATGGCATTCGATGGCTCCTCATACTCTTTTAAAATTTGAAGCACGGCCATACCAGCAGGCTAAAGGAGTAGTAAACATGAGGAATTTCAGCCAACACCCATACCTTAATCTCATTTGCAGCCAAATAGAAAACTTAAAAGGCAGAAAGGAAATTGACCCTAAAATGCCTCTCAATCAACTTGACTTTGATTCACTAGACGCGACCCTTTTGCAAGAGAAGTTAAATTATCTGGGATATTACCTACCCACTCCAATCTTTCCATGGGATTCGGCTATTTCCATCTCCAACAAAATTTCAACGGTGCAAGTAGTGAGCGTTCCAAAACCAGACGCCCCTATTGCAGTCATTGGCATGGCCTGCCGGTTCCCAAATGCAACCTCTCCCCGCGCTTTTTGGAACAACTTGACGGCGGGTAGAAATTCCATTACCCGGGTTCCAAAGAACCGTGATTTTTTAACTTCTGACAAACAGGAATGGATTTCTCCCTGGGGCGCTTTTCTGGACAACATATCAGAATTTGACCCTAGCTTTTTCGGAATCAAGCCTTTGGAAGCCAGACAAATGGATCCCCAGCAGCGCCTTTGTTTGGAATTGGCCTGGGAAGCCTTGTTGGACGCCGCCATTGACCCCGATTCCACTCGGGGCGGAAACCACGCTATTTTTATAGGCGCCATGTGGGCTGACTACGCAAGACTCTGTTCAAACCATGAAATTCGAAGCTCCTATGCTGCAACGGGTGGCGATTTAAGCATTATTGCCGGTAGATTGGCCTACACTTTGGACTGGCAGGGAGCTTCCCTTTGTATCAACACTGCCAGTTCCTCTTCCCTGGCGGCCATTCATCAGGCATGCAAAAATCTGTTGTCCGGTGCGTCTGAAATGGCTCTGGCTGGCGGAGTCAATCTGATTTTGGACCCTCATACCACCGCCATGATGACGCGGCTGGGAACCCAATCAAAAAAGGGCGCCTGCTCTGCATTTTCCAATCAGGCAGATGGTTATGTGCGGGGAGAGGGGGCAGGACTTGTATTACTGAAACCACTTGCGGCCGCCATACGGGATGGCGACCCGATAAGAGCGGTCATTAATGGCAGCGCCCTTACCAATGACGGGGCGACCGGTAACCTCATGACGCCCTCTGCGGATGCTCAGGAAAAAGCGATTCGAAAAGCCCTTGACGCTTCTGGCTTGGAGGCAAACCAGGTTCACTATGTAGAATGTCACGGAACGGGAACTCCGGTGGGCGACCCTATTGAAGCGGAAGCCTTAGGACGCGTCTACGGAAAAAGGCGAGACGCAGACCTGGTGATTGGCTCGGTAAAAACCAATCTGGGCCATCTGGAAGCTGCAGCTGGGGTGGCGGGTTTTATTAAAGGTGTATTGATGCTGGAGAACCGGATCATACCTCAAAGTCTTAATGGTTCGGATCCCAACGAAAACATCCCCTTTAAAGACCTGGGCCTTTCTCTAGCCAATGGGCAGCAGAGCTGGCCTGAAGCCGCCAGGGCGAGGCTGGGAGTCAGCTCATTTGGATTTGGCGGCGTGAATTGTCATCTCATTCTATCGGAGTGGCAGACCCACCATAATCTTCAGTTTGAGAATCCCCCTCAGCGTGATCATCATTTGCTGATGGTGTCGGCTCATAACTCTGATGCACTTCGAACCTGGACCCGGACTCTGGCTCAAACCATTGGCCCGGATACGAATATGGCCGAACTTTGTCGAATGGCGGCCCTCGGTAGGGATCGCCAGGTGGAACGAATGGCTGTCAGTGGATCGACCCCAATGGAGTTGAAGCATGGACTGGAAGCTTTTGCCAACAGGCTTCCTGTTAAAAAGCCTGTTTTTGACGGTGAGATGAACATTGCCTTTGTTTTCCCTGTTCAGGGTGGACAATGGCCCGGCATGGGACTGGACCTTTTGGCCAGAGAACCGGTCTTCAAGAAGTCGCTGGAACAGTTTGAAGAAGCTTTAAAACCCCATGTTGCCTGGTCCCTTTTTGAGAAATTGAGCCAAATGGGGAAAGGAAACAAATCGGAGCCAGTGGACGTAGTCCAGCCCCTGATCTGCGCGATTCAAATCGCTCTGGCCGATTTGTTGATTTCATGGGGCTTGAAGCCCCAGGCCATTGTGGGTCACAGCATGGGTGAAGTGGCTGGAGCAGCCATTGCCGGCGCCATTTCCCTAAAAGACGCCGCTCGGATCATTACGGCCAGGAGCCAGACTGTACGCTCAACCAGCGGGCAGGGAGCCATGGTGGTTGTGGAACTGTCAGAAGAGGAAGCTGAATTCCTGGTTCGAGGCATGAAAGACACGGTGGTTTCGGCAGTTAATGGACCTCGAAGCGTACTGCTCTCAACCACGCCTGAATCCCTTTTGAAACTCACCGATTTATTGGAGGAGAAAGGCTTGTTTTGCAAACCGGTTAAGGTTGACTATGCATCACATTCGCCTCAGATGGATCCTCTACTGCCTCAATTAAAGCATATCCTGGCGGAGGTTCAACCGCAAAAGGCCAAAATCCCCATTCAGTCTACTAGTAAAGATGCCTTGGTGGATGGATCCTCCATGGATGCCCATTATTGGGCCGCGAACCTGCGGAACCCCGTCCGGTTCTACTCGAGAGTGGAAGCTTTAATGGACGCGGGGTTTACTCATTTTGTAGAAATCAGCCCGCATCCCGTGTTGAGTTATACTCTCAATAAGATATCAGAATTCAAGGGTGTGAAGTCGGCGGTAATTTCCACGATGAAGCGACATTCCAATGGCCAGCGAGACCTCATGACTTGTCTTGGAAACCTTTTCTGCTCCGGTATGGAAGCCAATTGGAAGGTCTGCTTTCCCGGCCCCAAAGTAAGGATCCACTGGCCAGATTACCCCTTCCAACGGAAACGTTACTGGTTTGACGACACTTTAGCACAAGTATGCCCTTTGGATTCTGTGAAGGAACCAGAGACCCTGGCCAGACAACTCTCTCATATCTCCAAACGTCAGGGCCTGGTCTTGCTTGAACAGTTCATTAGCGATTGCTGTATTCAAATTTTGGAATGGTCGCCAACTGAGCCTCCTGACCCCCATAAGGGTTTTCGACAATTGGGTATGGACTCCCTCATGGGTGTTTGTTTGAGAGACATTTTATCACAAGCGCTTGAAAGACCATTCCCCGCCGCTCTTACCTTTGATCACCCCACAATCCATGCGCTCACCCACTACCTTGGAGGTCTGTTTTTTCCGGAATCCGAAAATTCTGAACAGGTTGGCATTGAAAGATCGCAGAGCCAGGACCCTGAAGATGAGAAAAAACCGGATGATGACCTGGTCGATGGTCTGCTCAATGAACTTCTGCTGGAGTTGACCTAGCTTCTTGGAAAATCACATCTTTTCTACGTCATTCATGTGATAGGCGACTATCGGAAATCATTAAAAATATAAGAGTGATCGTAATTCTCTTAGGAGGCAGAGACAGTGTCTTATCATACTCAACCAGAAGTTAAGCAAGTCATCAGACAATCGCTCGAAAAAATAAAATCCTTGAAGTGTCAGCTTAAAAATCAAGAAGAAGACATCGCCATTATAGGTCTTGGCCTACGATTTCCTGGATCCATCTCAAGCCCCGAAGCCCTATGGGACGTACTTGAAGGCAGCCAGGATGTGGTGAACCGCCCCACCAAAAAACGTCTGGGAGATCAAGATGTCAGCCAGAACCAACTGGGCTCATTTCTTGAGGCTCCAGAGATGTTCGACGCCGATTTTTTTGGTATATCGCCCCGTGAAGCATCCAGCATGGATCCACAGCAAAGGCTGCTATTGGAGGTCAGTTGGGAAGCCCTTGAAAGAGCCCAAATCGACCCCAATTCCCTGCACGGAGAAAACGGAAGTTGCTTTATTGGCATGACCTTCACGGATTATGCAATGCGCCAGGGAAACTCAAAAGCGGTAGATGCCTATTTTGGCACAGGCACCATACCTGCAGTGGCTTCGGGAAGATTGGCAGATTTTTATGGGATGCAGGGACCCACCTTAACACTGGACACCGCCTGCTCTTCTTCGTTGACGGCGATCCATCTAGCAGTGCAGACCCTGCGCTCCAGCCAATGTGAAATAGCCCTTGCAGGGGCGGTAAATCTCATCCTTACCTCCCATTATTCAAATTCATTCGCCATGTCAAACATGTTGGCAGCAGATAGTAAATGCAAGACCTTTGACGCCTCCGCCAATGGTTATGTCCGTAGTGAGGGATGTGGCGTTGTTGTATTGAAACGACTGTCCGACGCCCTGGCGCAGGGATGTCCAATATATGCCACGATACGAGGATCCGCTATCAATCACGATGGTCCCAGCAGTGGTCTTACCGCGCCAAATGGGATGGCGCAACAAGCCTTGATTAAAGCGGCGTTGAAAGATGCGCGCCTCCAGGCGGATCAGATTTCGTATTTGGAAGCACATGGAACAGGCACTCCTTTGGGGGATCCCATTGAAGTGGGAGCTATTGCTTCGGTTTTTGGCGGGAGCCGGACTCCGGAAAACCCCCTTCTATTAGGCTCCGTTAAAACGAATATTGGTCATTTGGAATCGGTGGCTGGCATGGCTGGCCTGTTTAAAATCATCGCCATGATTGGGAACAGGGCCATACCTGCCAACCTTCATTTCCAGAAGGCCAATCCAGAGCTCCCTCTTGGGGATGGATCACTGAAAATTGTTCAAACTTTAACGCCCTTTGGTAAGGAGCCCTTTTTTGCAGGACTCAGCTCCTTTGGGATAAGCGGTTCCAACGCCCACCTTATTTTGGGAACGCCGCCCCAACGAGAAGCCCCTGTGAAGAAGCCACAGATCCTGCCTTGCATTCTCCCTCTTTCTGGTCGTTCCAGAGCCGCCCTTCTGGACGTGGCCCGATCTTATGGGGAGGCTTTGGAGAAGGCGGATGGCGCACTGCTCGATTTTTGCGCTTCGGCAGCACGGACTCGCGCCCACCATCCCTATCGTTTTGCATTAATGGTTCGAGATGGAAGGGTCGCATCGGGCCAGTTGGGAAACCTGCAACCTGAGGATATCAGCCAATCCATCAAACCAAAACTTGCTTTTGTCTACTCTGGCCAGGGCTCGCAATGGGCTAGAATGGGAATGGACCTCTATAATCAGGATCCAAAGTTTCGAAGTTTCCTGG
>JBNKOV010000127.1:0-10512 GCA_050294955.1 Holophagae bacterium | reverse complement strand
AGCCGGATCGATGTTGGTCCCATCGTTGCTCTTCAAGGTGAAGTGTACTGTGGGGTTTGAGCCAGGAGCCGCATCGGTTACATCGGTGATTTCGATGTTGATGCCTTCCAGTTGCTCGGACTCTCTTGCGATAACGTGAGCGCCCATGATAGAGGCGTCGAATTCCAGCTCGCCCTTGGGAATGTGACAGTTGGCGCACAGATTGTCAGAAATCTGAGGCAGGTTCACGTGGTTCTCGCCGGTGGCGAAGTTCACGTTGTCATGGCAGGAACCGCAACTGTCGCGGGTGGGATTGGTGAGCCAGAGATCGTGTTCTGTGGTGGCGTCTTCTACGTGGCAGGATTTGCAATTGTTGGTTTCCTGCGGGTAGTGAACGTCTGAATAATCGTGAACCGATTGGCGGAAGCCAATAATTTGATAGGGCTCGCCAGCTTGAACGCTGGGAAGGTTGGCGCCCTGGTGAATTTTGTGAACCATGTTGGCCATGCCTACGCTGTTGCCGGTATCGGGGTCTAAAACACCCTCGTAGTGGCACATAATGCAAAGCTCTACCTTCTGTCGTTGTCCGCCGTGGATGGCCAGGGGATCGTGACAGTTGTTGCAGGTGTTGGTGGAAACAATATCTCTAATGTTAACCACTTCGCCGCCGCCGGGCAAGAAATGCTCCACCATGTTGACCACGGGTCTTCCCAAATCAAATTCTGTAAGATCGCGTCTCATGTAGATGCCCACGCTGTGGGTTGCTTCCGGGTCGTAATCTTCGGGGAGCAGCGTCGCAAAAGTGTAGCGGTAGCGGCCGATTTCCAACTCTTCCCAGACACCGCCGGAGTCAGTAGAGGGCTGCGTAGCAGTATCGCCCGTGATGGGGCTGGTCTGATCTCGAAGCGTAATAGACTGGTAGTGGTTGGAATCCTGGGGGATGGTTCCCAGAATAAAACTGACGCTCACCGGGCCGGGCGTTTCTTCGCCGTTTCGGTCGAGCGGTTGATCTTGATCGTCTGTTAGAGTAAACGTAACCGAGACACTTCCGTCATCCCCCACATCAATGGCTTCAACAGCTGAGTGGAGGCCAGGGCGTATGTATTCGGCTTTGGTCCGATCCTGATAATAACGCTTGTCGAATTTTGAATACCGACTACCGTTAAAATTGATAGCGACCCCGGTAATACCAAGGACGAGCAGCAACAAGGCCAGGACTCTTTTTGTGGTTTTTTCTTTCATAACCGGACCCCCTGATGAATCAAATTCACATGTTCATGCGCGCTGGTTGACAGCCACGGATGAAAGATCTGAAGAACTACCTGATAAGGTATCACAAAAAAACCTTAAATGGAACAGGGAATCAACAATTATGTGAACTTTTTTTTGGGAAGTACACGTTTTTGTCACATCTCCTGTTTTAAGAGGGTGCGGGGAGGGGGTTTTCAGGGCTGGCGACCCATGAAAACCCCCTGTTTTTCGTTCAGCTCTTGATTTCTTTCAGAAAGTACACGAGGTAAAGTGCGAGGCCGATTACCAGTCCAAAACAGCCCAGGCCAAGTGTGACGATGAAAGCGATTGGGCCGCTGACGCCCAGTGAAATGGTGAGAACCACCAGGCCGATTAACAGGGCCAGGGATGCTTTTTGCATAATGGGGGGCATATGTTTAAACATGAGACCTCCTTACTTTTCCAGTACGTGTCCGGTGTCGTGGCATTCCAGACAGGACAGCTCGCCAGCGAGGATGTCTTCAAGGTCGTCCACGTGGTCTTCGCCTTCCAAGAACTTCTTGGAGGGACCGTGGCATTTGAGACAATCTCGGTTGGCGTAAGGTGAATAGAGTTCAATCTTCTCGGGAGGACCTGTTACAAAATTTACCCACACATGCTTCAGGCCGTTCATTTTGGCCTTGAAACCGCCAAACATGCTGTATTCGGTATGGCAGTCGTAGCAGGCCTTTTTTTGTGGAACCCAGTTGTTCTTGTAGTGAATGGCGGGAAGTGATTCTTCGTCGTCCACCGTCAAGCTCTTTTGATAGGGCGACATGACGTGGCATGTATCGCAGAATTCCACGGTTTTCATGCTGTTGACGCCGTCCACAACAACTGCGGTTCCCCATGCGACGGGCATGAAGACAAAGACAACGCCCGCAAGCGTGATGCGGCCAAGTTTACCCATGGCGTTCCATTGCTTGCCGAGCGTAATGAGGAGTATAAGGTTGACAAGGCCCATAAAAATCAGAAATATAGCGAGCATCTCAAACCTCCGATATTTCTTACTTCTTCAGAGAGAGCAGCCACGTAATCATTTGGTCGAACTCTTCATCGGTGCCCTTGAAAGAAGTTTTGTGTTTTTCGTCGTCTCGGGTTGATTCCTTTTTCAGGTAGGTTCGCAGTTCCGCTTCGTCTGTGTTCTCATTGCCCGCGTTGGCGAGGTCCTTCGCTTTGGAGGGATCCTTCTTGGTGGTTTCGATGCCAAGCGTGGAAACGAAGTGGCATTTCACGCATTTATCTTTAAAGATGGGAGGCACGTCGTCTCCCGCAGCCAGCAAGCTCATAGTTGAGCAAAACATCAACAATGCCAATGACATTCTGTACATCACATTCCTCCTGTGGATCCAAATTGCAGCGTATGGGCTGAATCTTAACGAGCTTATCCTATCACAATTCGGGGTGTTGCGTGATTAAAAAAGCGGGGTAGGACACAAAAAAGACACCTAATTTCGCGAAAATATGATTTTTTTGTCAGTTATCCAAAAAAAACGTTTATCTTGACCGGACAATCTGGTATAATTCCCTTGTGTGAAATCTTGCAATATTTTTGTGACATTGCTGCCGGTGAGGTGTAATTATGCGGAAAACAAGATTGGCTGTTTTAGGATTGATTCTCACAGGTTGTTGTCTGATTCTTCCAGCCCAGGATTATAAGAAATCGAATTCAGGGACTGGGGTTATCGCAACCTCCGACTATGCGCCCGATATGGTCGAGCGCTATCTCAGCAAGAACAAGGCTGAGTACATTCGTCCAGGTCTGAACATCACCGTGGAAAGCATTGAGATTCCCGGGGACCTTCGGCCCGAAGTGGTGATTTCCATTACGGACGACAAAGGCCAGCCATTAGATCGCGAGGGCAAGGTAACGCCAGGGGCGGTGTCGCCCAGCTTCATTCTTGCCTGGTATGACGGCGCAGCGCGGCAGTACACCGCCTACACCACCCGCACGGCCACCAGCTCCATCACAGGGAATTCCGCGGAGCAGGCATCGTCCGATAGGGGCGGCGAATGGACCACGCTGGCTCTGGGTCGTTATCATTATAAATTTGGCACGGCCTTGCCCGCAAATTACGATGGGAGCAAAACCCATACGCTGGCCATGTACGCGACCCGCAGCACCAGTGACCTGGTTGGAAAGAATTATTATTCCAACGTGTTGCAGGATTTCCGCCCCGACGGAGAACAGGTGACCGAAATTTGGGACGCCATGCCCACCGACACCTGCAATACCTGTCACGATCCTCTTGCGATCCACGGCGGATCTCGTCGAGACGTGAAGCTTTGCGTCACCTGTCACAACCCTCAGTCTACAGATCCCGACACGGGAAACACGGTAGACATGAAGGTCATGATTCACAAGATCCACATGGGCGAAGAGCTTCCCAGCGTTCAAGCTGGCAACCCTTATCAAATTATAGGGTTCCGGAATTCCGTTCACGATTATTCCACGGTTGCCTTCCCACAAGACAACCGCAATTGCGTGTCCTGTCACCCCGAAACCTCTTCGGAAGCCCATATCTGGTACACCCGTCCCACCCGCGCCGCTTGCGGTTCCTGTCACGACAACATCGACTGGATTACCGGCGAAGGCCACAAACCGGGTCCTGCGTTGGACGACAGCGAATGCGCCAACTGTCACGCGGCGGAAGGGGAGCGTGAATTTGACAAGTCCATCATGGGCGCTCACGTTATTCCCGAAAAGTCTCAGCAACTGGCTGGTTTGAACGTATCCATTATGGATATCGCCAATACGGGACCGGGTGAGAACCCCAGCATTACTTTTAAGGTAACAGATAACTCTGGCGTTAGCCTTGCCCCAGCGGATTTGGACAGACTGAGATTCCTGGTTGGCGGCCCCAATACCGAATATAGCGAGTCCTTTAGAGAAGACGCTCTTACGGCGGAATTCGACGGAGACATCGCCACCTATACCTTTGATACGCCTATTCCGGCTCACGCCACCGGCTCCTGGTCTGTCACCGCGGATGTTTATCGCAACGTGGAGATCCAGGGCTCAGAAGAAGGCGAAACCATCAGCGTTCGCGAAGCGGCCTTTAATCCCTTTAAAGACTTTGCCGTAACAGACGCCGCACCCAATATGCGTCGTGAAATTGTTTCCATTAATAAGTGTAATGATTGTCACGATCAGTTGGCGTTGCACGGCGGTCAGCGTTTCGCTATCGAAGAATGCGTCATGTGTCATACTCCTGAAGGCACCGACGCCATCGTTCGTCCCGAAGATGACGGTCCGGCGGAAAGCATTCATTTCAAGTACCTGATCCACAAGATCCACAAGGGCGAGGAACTGGCCCGCGACTTTACGGTCTACGGTTTCCGCTCATCGGTGCATAACTACAATGAACTGCTGTATCCCGGCGATCTTCGCAATTGCGAAACCTGCCACCTTCCCGGAACCTATGGCGTGCCTACGCCAGTTGAAGCCCGAGCCACCATTACCGATAGGGATTGGTATTCGCCAATGCTGGCCGCTGCAGGCGCCTGTCTTTCTTGTCATGACAGCGAAGACGCAGCAGCTCACGCCTTTGTGAACACAGCGCCCTTCGGTGAGTCTTGCGCAGCCTGCCACGGCGAAAATCGCGAGTTCTCGGTCTCCAAGGTTCATGCCCGCTAATTGGCCCCACAATCAGTGGATGGAAGGTGATACATGAATAGAATAACGCTTTTAATTTGCGTCCTGATGGCTCTGGCCCCTGTTCTTGGGTCCGACGACAGCCTTGCAGCCAGCGAGGAATGTTTGGACTGCCACGAAGAGGTAGAGGATATCATTCGGTTTACCGTCCATAACAAGGCCTATGAGGTTGGGTGTGTGGATTGCCACGGAGCCGGGGAAGAGCATATAGATGATCCCGAAATAGACAATATAGGCAGCGCCAAAGGGGCTTCCGGCTCCACGGCCTGCCTGTCCTGTCACGAATCGGCTATTCACGAAAAACGCCCCAGAAAAAACATGCATATGTCCGCATCGGTCAACTGCAGCGACTGTCATCAGGTCCACCAGGATCCTCATGCCCCTTCGCCTCTGTTGGCCGCTGCTCAGGAAGAGTTATGTGTTTCCTGTCATACAGATCAACGGGGTATTTTCAGCAAACCCTTTACCCATAAACTGGGCCATGGAACCGTGCAGTGTTCTTCCTGTCACGATCCCCATGGCGGCAAGGGCCGCAAAAAGTTTCGCCATGGCATGAGCAGTGAGGAAACCTGCGTTTCCTGCCATACCGAGAAAAAAGGCCCCTTTGTTTTCGAACACGTCACTGGCCTGAACGGGGACTGCATGACCTGTCATGAGACCCACGGATCGGCAAATCCCCGGCAGTTGACCCGAGCGGATGTAAGGCAATTGTGCTTGGAGTGCCACAGCACTCTGCCAAGCGGGCCTATCGGTTCTCAGCCCCCTTCCACTCACGACATGCTAAGCCCGCGGTATCGGAATTGCGTGCAGTGCCATACGGCCATCCACGGTTCTTCGAAATCGCCGGTTCTGTTGAAGTAGGAGGTCTGCCATGATTAAATTCATTACATCCATCGCCGCGCTCCTGGTTTTCTTTCCCGCCTTGGGACAGAGCACCTTTTCGGTGGAGGCTGGCGCTCAGTGGGACGACGTTTCGGGCAGTGAAGACTCCTACCGTTCTCAAGTCAACGAAGACGGCGGTTTCCTGCTTCAGGCTCTGCGTTACGCCTTCAGAGATAATGAGGGGAAAACCGCCCTGTTGGATCGGTTTCAGATAGACGCTACGGGTTTTGGCGCTCTGCCCCATGGTCGCATCAACATCGACGCAGGCAGTGCGCGGGGTTATCGTTTGAAGCTGGACTACTCCCGGTTTGAACATTACAACGCGGTCGCCATTAACCCACAGCCCGAGCCTCCTGGCATTCTGCACAGCGTGGATCGAACGCGCCAGTTGTTGAACCTTGAATTGGAGCTGTTGCCCCAGTACAAGATCAGGCCCATTATCGGCTATTCCTGGAACAGCTACGATGGACCGGGCCGAGAGTCTTATCACCTGGGACAGGACGAGTTCGCGCTGGACTCGGACCTGGATGAAAGCGAAACCGAAATTCGAGTGGGCCTTGCTTATTCAACACCGCGCATCCAAGCTGAGATTATGCAGGGTTGGCGGGACTTCAGCGGAACCGAAATCCGCACTGCACAGGCCAGCGACGGTCAGAACTCACGTCCCGTTCTGGGCAATGACATTGTTCTGGACAATTACACCAGCCGAACGGAATACGATTCGGAAACACCGGTGACGCGAGCCTTGTTCAAGGCGTTGCCCAATGAGAAGGTCAGCGTTTTGGCCACCTACGTTCACGCCGACGCCGAGTCCGATATTCGAGAAGATGAATCCTATTCAGGGCGCTTCGCATCCTATAGAATTCATCGTTTCTTTAATGGCGCTTCTGCTTCGGTCCGCTCTCGAACCGAGGCGCCATCATGGCGCGGCAATGTCCGCGTTGAATTGGAACTGCCCGCCGAGTTCGAGTTGGGTTTGGCTTACACCAAACAGAACAGGGACATGGACGGCAACGCCCTGATTGAAACCCTGTACCTGGACAGCGTCACCTTCAGCAACGGGGATCCCCGCGATTATCAGGAACTTATCGACGCCAATTCCCATATGGAGCGAGATGAGGACGCGGTTGAAGCAATCGTAGAGGCCTACGGTCTGGAAAATTTCCGATTCTGGGGGGCGTGGACCACCCGAAGTGAAGACATAACCGTAGACCAGGACCTTGCCGAGATCGTCGTTGCATCCGGCCAGGAAGGTGATTTTACCCGAGACACCGATCAGTACCGCTTGGGCATGGCCTTCCAAAAGAAACAACATCAGGCCTCTCTCGAATGGAAATCGGAGGAAGCGGACCAAATGGTGATTCGCACCGATTTTCTGGATCGAGAAACCCTGACAGCGCGTCTGAGAACGGGTTGGAACGATAAGTTCCATTTCTCCGGAAAGGCCCGTTGGATAGACGCTGAGAATCCCACCCCGGGCATTCAATACGAAATGGACCTCTTCAACGCTGGCCTGGATCTTGAGTTCGCGCCGGTGAAAGGGTTCCGTTGCAGATTGTCCTATAATCTGTTCGATTTGGAGAGCCAGACCTCTTACAGAGATCCATGGTTTGAAGACCGGGAATCGTTCCACAAGGAAGATGGCAACCAGGTTGATGTGGATTTTGGCTGGGAGAACAAACGGCTGAAAATCATTGGCAGGTACGGACGTTACGACAGCGAAGGCGCCATACCCTTTACGCTGGATGATGCGTTCCTGCAAGCCGACATCAAGATTTCCGACCATTTCTCGGGCATTATTCAGGCCAGACAACGAGAATATGAGGAGGAGTTGAATCCTCTGGCTGATTACGATGTAGACACCTTTGGGCTGTTGCTGCGGTGGCGTCAATAAGTGGGAAGGCTTGTTGGGGACGAATGCCGCTATGGCCGAAACGGGTGAATCAAACAGCAAGATAAAACGTGAATTTTCCAAGCTCCTGGAAGACATGGAGCGGGAATTAAAAGAAGGCGTTCGGGAAGCCGAAGTCGCAACATTTTTGGAAGAGGGCCTGGCTGAAATGCAGGTCCTTTTTCGTTCTCATAGACATCTTTTCGATGCTGAGATTATAGGGTTTCTACAAAATGTCCGGTATTTCGCCAATCGGTTCAACCAGTTCGCAGAGGTCATCGAAGGGTTTGAGGATATTGTAGATCGAGCCGATTTCGACGAGGCCATGGAACAACTCACCGGACTAAGACAGGATTTCAAGGGTCTCAAAATGGAGCAGCGCGTAGGGCGAGAGGTGCGGCAACTACAAACCCTGCTGCCCACGTTAAGAGAAGCAGCGAAACGCAAACGGTCTATGAATAAGAATCGGGTGATTGCACGTCTCAACAGCCATGCGCCAAAATGTAAGGACGGCCATCCCATGGTATTGCGAGAGGGAACGCCTCCCTTTTGGGGATGCTCATTTTTCCCAAGGTGTTGGGGCAAGCGAACGCTTTCCCTTAAAGAGCTGGATCTCTATGAAGCTGGCAGGGGTTGAGCGAATCGATGGGCTCTTGCGAAGGGTGGTCCTACATCCTTCCCAACCATTGTTTGATATTGGGGTACGACAGGATTTTGCTCTTCACATGGCTGGTCCTAATCATCTCATCGAGCTGGGCCGAGACAGCGATATCGGCAATGGATTGTGAGTCGCCCACCAACCACAACCTGCCCTCAAGCAAGGCGTTCAGGTTCTCCATTAGCTGAATGAAGTCCGCTTCAATCCGCTCTGGGGACTGACGCCCCAAACCCTGCGCCTTGAGTGATTTTCGCAACATGCGAGGGGCGATCAGCCTCATCATCCACCGCTCCGCCCTGGGCCGTCCTTCGCAGATGAGTTCCATGGCCTGATTCAGGGCCGGATTGAAGTTGAATCGAAAATGGACCTCGTACCAGTAAAGGGATTCATCCGCCCAATCTTCCAGAATCAAAGCTCGGGCCTGTTCTTCGGGATGCTCCGGATAAAGAGGGGGCATGGAGTGGTGTTGGTCCAAGAACTCTGCGATGCGGGTGCTATCTTGAATGCGGTCGCCTTCATACTCCAAAACAGGCAGTTTGCCCACTGGTGAAAGACGGGCGGCAAGGGAGGCGCGAAGGCCGTTGTAATTTACGACCTCAAAAGGAAGGCCCTTCATTTTGAGTATTTTACGGATCTTGCCGCAAAATGGCGAGATCTCCCATTGATGGAGAAGAATCCTTGTCATACCTAACCTCATGCCGCTCGGCCTGCCCCTAGCATCTTGCAACATAGCAAACCACTGGAGCAGAAACAATGCTTTTTCTGTGACCTGTCTGCATACATGGCTTCTTGAATTAGCTTTTCCCGGTCCTTATGAGTCGGCCCTTGACGCCTGCCAATCCTTCGAGTCCAGGGTCGCTGGGGAGATTTACATTTAATTTTTAAACCCGGCGGACCCAAATTTCGTTAAAGCCTCATGAGTAGGAAGCGAGTCATTGAGATTTGCTTAATAGATTGTCGCCTTATGCCAGATCTTTTGTCACCTAGGGTTCGAACACCATTTATTTTATTTGCTGGCGATCTTAAACCAATAAAAATCAAAGCGTTAAACCAGCAACATTTCTTGCAGCCAACAGTGCAAAACGAATGAAGATTGGCTCTGTTCCCTTGGACTATTCCGCTCGCATTGTCGGGGATTCCCAGGGAGCCGCGTCCCTGCGCCGAAGCATGACCTTCGAGGTGTCTATGAAAAAAGTATTGTTTTTTAAGGATCTAGCCCTGGGCAGTCTCGGCATGGCCGCCAAACGCATGGTGCGCGGCGCTCGATTGCCATCTTGGTCCTGGAAAACCGAATGGGATGTCATGGCGGCGGGTAAGGTGTTGGAACGCTCTCTGGAGTTTGGCTTCCCGTGGTTCGAACGGGTTTTAGACAAGAGTTTCACCCCACCCAATCTGAAGGTTGAATTGAAAGAAGTAGACGAGGATGGTCTGAGCGGAACCTGGATCATTCCTGCAGCCATCAAGATTGGCAAAGGGGTTCTGCTGTATTTTCACGGCGGCGGATATGCCGTGAAGGCTCGAAGACCCTACTTGAACTATCTCGCTCGTCTTGCGGTAGATTCTGGCGTTCGCATCTTTGCTCTCGATTACAGGCTGAGCCGGGAAGCGGTATATCCCGCTGCCCAGAACGACTGCTTGGACGCCTGGTTCTGGCTGTTGAAACAGGGCGTGGATCCCTCATCGATTATACTCGGCGGCGACGCGTCGGGCGCATCGCTTTGTATGGCGGTTCTGCTGGCCCTGAGAGACGCCAGGGAAGCGCTTCCTCGGGCCGCCATCCTCACGTCGCCCTGGGTAGATCCGGTGTTGGGGAAATACGAGAGGAGTGAAAATGAGACCTTAAGTGAAGCGTGGATCTCCCGCTGCATGAAGGATTACCTGGCCGACGCTCCGGGCGATCTTCCAGAAGTTGCGCCCCTATATGCTGATCTACAGGGACTTCCGCCGCTTTTGGTTCAGGTCGGCACAGCCGAAATCATCTTGGAGCAGGTTCTCGCATTTGCCGAAAAAGCATGCGCTGAAAAGGTTATGGTCTGCCTGAAAACCTACCGTGAAATGTTCCACGGTTTCCAGCTTTACCATCATCTACCCGGCTCTAGCGCTTGCATTTCCGACGTCGCCACATTCCTAGAGGAGATTTTTTCAAGCTACCACCAGGACGTGGTGTTCTATCAAACT
>JBNKOV010000126.1:0-10524 GCA_050294955.1 Holophagae bacterium | reverse complement strand
CATGAGGTGTCCCAATTCGTGGGTGATGCCTCCAACGGAATGTCGTTCGCCTGAGTCGTAGAGCTCACCATTGATGGCCCAACGGTTAACCTGAACATTGCCTGCCATTACGTCGCCAGGGCTTGAGGTGCTCCATTTGTGAGCCCAAACACTGGGCTCATTTGCGGAACCGGATGCGTCATAACCCGCCACAATGAAGTAGACCACTGCTTCGTCCAAGGTAAGATCGCCATCGCCGTTTGTGTCAAGAGCGTTAAAGTCGATGAACTGAGTAGCGGCGGCCAGAGCGTCATTTATCCAGCCTGTTTCAATGCGGTATTGTCGACCGCTGGGGAGGTTGGCGTTTCCTGTATTGGGGTGTTTGGTGCTAATGCTTACCTCTACCACCCCCAAGGAGCCTTGACTATTGTTGATGCGTGTCGGTTGCAACAGGCCGCGAGAGTTGTCCTTGTAGAAGTTGGCGACCGTTTTTACTCCGGGCGTTTCGCTGAAAATTGCATCATCCCAATCAGCCGGGTCAGTAATTAAAGCTCTATCAGAGAAGTTAACCGCAATGAACATAAGGTTTCTGGGTCCTGAAACAAGACTTGGCTCCCAGGGACCCGCCATTTTCATACGGCCTTTGTTTGCCAATTGGTAGCTCAGCTCATTGCGAGAGGGGCGGAGGTGTTTTCCCATGGGAGTTGCTGGAACGCCGCGCTCTCCCACAACTCTGCCTGATGGCGATAATGCGCCGCTTTTATTGCGTACCGCATATTCCCATGTATCGGTCGCACGATTTTTTACGACGGTGTAACCTGCGCCTGTTTCTATCCAACGCATATGCTCATCGCCCATAATTCGCGCTGTGAATGTGGTTCCGTCGGGCTGTGTTATTTTTACGGGCTCCGGGCTTGCCTGCCCGGAAAATGCGTCTGAAACGAAAAACAAGGTGAGAATGGCCAAAGCCAAACATCTTCTCATGATTAAGATCCTCCACGTGCTGAACCTGTGTTCAGTTGTAATTTGGGTAAAAGAGGTCCCGCGGCGGCTTACTATAAACCCCTGATAAATATTGGGCCTCTGTAATATATTAGAGCTATCCCAGGGGGCTTTCCCCTCGAACAGGTTGTTAACCAAAGAGTGTTTCTCGGGTTCTTTTTTAATACGTTTTTCTTTTAATTTTTTATGCGCCAAACTTTTTCCTTGCTGCAAGTGACTGCGCTTTTGGTTCTTTTGAGGCAATTTAAAATGTTCCCCTTCGTGAGGGTCAGGGATAGCACCTCTCAAAAAAAATAGAAAAAAAGCCATTGAGATTCAATCTCAAGATCAATATAATGTCTGTATTGCTATGCGGAACCTGTCTTCCGTTTGGGGATGTCGCTCCCCTGGTTTCGCGTTTTGGGAGGAATTATGGCTTGTGGCGCTTGTCAAAACCGGAGATTAATCGAACGAGCAAAATCGGCATTCCAGTCCGGTAATAGTCAGGAAGCCTGGGAGATGGTGGAAATGACCGATTTTTCTCCAGAGGCTCATCCCGGGTTCTGCTTTTTCAAAGCGAAATTGGCAATGGAATGTGGATTTTGGGATCAGGCGCTGTCCTTGATTGAGGGATTGATGACTGTTTCTGAACCGAGGCCTCCTTTAATGCTTGCCTATGCGGATTGTCTGATTTCTCTGGGGCGAATTCCTGAAGCGAGGATGGTTCTTGCTTCGCAAGGGGACGACGGGTCCTGTTTTGTAAGGAACATTTTGCAGGCCCGCATTGCTGCAAAGTTTGGAGATGAAGATCGCGTTTTTGAATGGATGAAATTAGCCATGAATCTCAATAAAAGCGGGGCAACTTCGCTTGCATTGCGATGCCCTGAGTTGGTCCCCATGACCTTGGGCGCCTTTTGCTGCAAGCTGATAAGGGCTGTGGCCGGATAGATGTTGCATACATAAAATATGGGTTATGGAAATACAGGAGAAAATTAAATGAAGATGAGCATAAGCTTGGTTCTAGTTGTCTTGCTGACAGCGATCACACCAGCGGGTGAGGAGCCCGCCCCAAAGGGGAAAGGGAGTGAGCGTGAAACAGTAATGGAAACAATAACAGTAACAGCTGAAGGGGCGCCTGTTGAATTGAAGGAAGCAACAGCCAAAGTTACGGTTTTCAACGAGCGTGAAATCAGGGAAAAGCTGGTAAATGATGTGGGCGATCTGGTGAGATATGAGCCGGGTGTTTATGTTGACGCCGACCACAGTCGCCTAGGCTTGAATGGTTTCAATATCAGGGGCATAGGTGGAAACCGTATTTTGACCAGAATAGATGGCGTTTCCACGGCGGAGCAGTTCAATTTTGGACCCCTGGCTATCAATCAATACCAGATTGACGTGGATACGCTAAAGTCTGTGGAGATTGTAAGAAGCGCTGCTTCATCTCTTTATGGAAGCGATGCCTTGGGAGGCGTGGTTTCATTTACGACCAGAGATCCTGCAGATTATTTTTCGGAATCTCTGGGGGACAGAGGGTTCCGGTTCAAGTCGGGTTACGACAGTGAAAACAATAGTTATGATTTAGGAGCCGCCGCCGCATTTACTGTAGGAGAATTCCAGTGGTTGTTGACAGGGACCCACCGGGATTATGAGGCTCGCAAAAACCAGGGGCAAATAAGGAGTGAGGATGCTTCTCGCACAAGTCCTAATGACATAGACGGCGTATCTGACCAGATTCTGGCCAAGGGTGTTTATCAGTTCTCAAACCAAAACAGGTTGCGGCTTACAGCCGAAGTTTTTGATAGTGAAACAGATTCCAAGCTCTATACTTCTCAAGGGGTGTCCAATCAATTTGGCGTTCAGACAATTATAGCCGACAGCGTTGCTGTCGATAGCCAGGAGCGCTTTAAACTGAGCCTTGATCAAAACTGGCAGGATGCTAGAAACCTGCTGTTTGACTCAATGGAATGGAAAGTCTATTTCCAGGGAAACAATACCCGCCAACGCACCTCGGAGCATAGAGCAACTGTGGTAGGACCTGTGACATCGGAGATTGTGAGGTCTGGAACCATGGATTACGAGCAGGATGGCTTTGGAATTCAGGCCATGTTGGGCAAGCGGTTTGACGGTTCCCGGTCCAACCATCGGTTAACCTATGGCGCAGCTTGGGATCGCCAGGATTTTGGTCAGATTAGAGACCGCCGAGATTTGGATTTGGCCAGTGGGAACCCCGACGCCTATGAGGGCAGCCTCATTTTTCCAACCCGTTATTTTCCAAATAGCGAAGTCTCCCAATTTGGCATGTTTATCCAAGGGGAGAGTTGGTTCATGAACGGACGTTTAAAAGTTACTCCCGGAGTGAGATACGATGCCTACCATCTTGATCCGGATCAAAACGATACGGTTTATTTGACGAGCACTGGCACAACGGAAAGCCCTGTGTCTCTCAGTGATAATGCTATTTCTCCCAAGTTGGGGATTAATTGGGAGATACACAGGAATCTGGCTCTCTCTACCCATTATTCCGGCGGATTCCGGGCGCCTCCCCACAGCTCGGTCAACAGTGGTTTTACCAATGTCGCAGGGGGTTATCAAACATTGCCAAACCCGGAGCTGGAGCCCGAAACCAGTAAAAATCTGGAGTTTGGGTTAAAAGCTTACAACAAAAAGGGTTCTTTGGGTCTTACCTGGTTTGATAACCGATATGAAGACTTCATTGAAGACTCTGTGTTTGTGGGTGTTTCTCAGTTGGGTCTGGCCCTTTTTCAATCTCAAAATCTTGGAAACGTGAAAATATCTGGTTTAGAATTGGCCGGTGATTATTACCTTACCGAGAGTTTGCGTGTTCGAGCCAGTTTTGCAGACATAACCGGAAAAGATCGGGATTCAGGTGCGCCGATCAATAGCATTGAACCTTCAAAAGGCGTTTTGGGGTTTTCCTATAGAGCGCCTTCCAAGCGGTTTGGGGGTGAAGTGGTAGGAACTTTTTCGGCAGGTAAAAGTGCGGGCGATGTATCAGCAGACAGCCCAATCTATTTGCCGGAAAGCTATCAGCTTCTAGATCTGACTTTCTTCTACAATCTGACGAATCAAATGAGCCTGCACCTGGGTGGTTTCAACTTAACAGACGAAACCTGGTATTCCTGGTCCCAGGTTCGCGGGCAGGCTGCGGACAGTTCTGTGATAGATCGGTACAGCTCTCCGGGCTCCACCTTCAGCCTGAATTTCCGTTATCAATGGTAAAGCAACAAAGGAGTAAATATGAGATACCTGAGTTTATGGATGATAAGTGTAATCCTTCAACCGTCTTGGGCTCAAGAGGCCCCGAGCCAGTTTGAAAAAGACCGAGCCGCGATCTTGGCCATGGCGGGGTGTTATACCGTGGACTTTCATTTCGAGGAAGTAGCTTCATTTCAGGCTGGATATGATCTAAAACCCGCCTATGACTCCAAAGGCCTGGAGTGGGTCGTGGCCGAAGAGGTTTCAGAAAAAAAGATTGTATTGCAGCATCTACTTCAGACAAGTCGTGGCGTGATTAAACACTGGCGTCAGGATTGGGAGTACGAGAGTCAAACTCTATGGGAATTCAAGGGCAACCGGCATTGGGAAAAGAAAGAATACTCAAAAGCAGAGGTGAAAGGAACTTGGACTCAACGGGTTTTTCAAGTGGACGACAGCCCGCGATATGAGAGTATGGGGCGTTGGGTCCATATGGGCAATCTGTCACAGTGGGAATCGGCTGAAACCAATCGACCTTTGCCCAGGCGTGAATATTCGAAGCGGTCGGACTATGAAATTCTGGTAGCAAAAAACAGACACGCCATTACGCCTACAGGTTGGATTCACGAGCAGGACAACTATAAACTGCACCGTGAGGAGGGAACTGAGCAGGTTATTGCACGAGAGTTTGGATTGAACCGCTACGACTATGTGCGAGACGAACAGCTCAAGGAAGCACAAGCCTGGTGGGAAGAAAACCGTCAAATATGGTCAGACGTTCGCAGTGTATGGTCCCAGGTTTTTTCCAACAATCCCAGTATTTATCTTAGAGCAGACTTGGATGATAAACCTCTGTATCGACATATTTTCCGGATGGCAGAGCAGGCCGCTGAAGAGCAGGACTACCGTTCGGATATTTTTAAAAGCCGCATTGAGGAAATCATCAACCAGTTTCTAACGTCCCCTGAGCAAGCAGCAACAAAAGGGCCTTAGGCCTGGCAGGGGAAAGAACTCAGGTCGGCGGAATCCGACCTGATTCTTTTAAACGGCGCTTCGGTTCCGAGAAACTTCCATCACCCAAAAAAAAGATCTTTCTTGTCCGGGGTTTTGCGACATGTTTTTGCGCCTGGATGGTTGTAGGTGAGGGAATATGGATGGGGCCTTAGGGGAATCCAGTCCGTTGGACTGTGTATGTATCGTCAGAATAGCCGATTCGAATAGTTTATATCCCATTGGTCTATATAGTTTTATAGGTGAGAGTCGCTTTGTCGGATAGGAGTGGGGTTTGATCTTCCACATTTTTTAATGGTGAAATTGCTGTTACCGAAACATGTTTTGGTTTATGCTTTCCATATCTAGCGCCTAATGGGCCTTTGCGCCCGTTCAGTTGAAGATGGAGTTCTGCATGATACGCAATTCAGGTTTGATAAGCTGGCTGTTCATTCTGGCTAGTCTGGCGGTTGTAGGCAAGGAACCTGTTCTACGTCAGGTTGAAGTAAACAACCACCGATTCGCACTGTGGGAGAAACGTGGCCCAAATCCAACGGATGCAGTATTATTAGTTCATGGGAGAACCTGGAGCGCTCTGCCTGATTTCGATCTTCATGTCCCAGGTGAGAAACTTTCTCTCATGGACGCTTTAGCGGGCCGAGGCTTTGCTGTCTACGCCCTGGACATGAGAGGTTATGGCGGCACCGCGCGAGATGAAAGCGGCTGGTTATCGCCTAATAAAGCTGCGGATGACGTTGCAGCCATTCTTGAGTGGATCAACATCCACTCTGGCGTGAGAAAAAAGGCGTCTGTGCTGGGCTGGTCTATGGGTTCTACAACCTGCCAATTGGCGATTCAACGACACCCCGGTCTCATTTCCTCTTTAATCCTATATGGTTATTGGTATGATCCGAGAAAACCCATTTCGGAAAATCCCGATCCAAAAGAACCGGAACGTAAGGCGAATACTGCCAAAAACGCCGCATCGGACTTTATTACTCCAGGCGCAATTAGCCAACAAGCCATTGATGCCTATGTGAAAGCTTCTCTTGCCGCTGATCCTGTTCGAGCCGATTGGCGCAGACTTCATCAATTCAATGCATTAGACGCTTCTACGCTTCAAGTTCCGGTCATGCTCATCCATGGTCGAAATGATCCATTGGTCAATCAGGAAGCACATTTCCAAATATTTTCCGCATTGCAACATGCAGACAGGAGTTGGATCAGCCTTGCGGGAGGGGATCATGCAGTTTCTTTGGAGGCGCCTATGAATCGATTTATAGAAATGACTGCGGCATTCATGAAGGCCGCTAAGTGATGGCAAAGTGAAAGATAGTTCGATGCGCTCTCGTGTAACTGGCGTGAATGGAGTTGTTTGCGGTTTTTGTCCGTTTTTCTTTAAAAAAACTGTTTGACAGAGGAAGGGCTTTCACCTATTATTACGTTTCGTTGCCGGGGACGGCGACACGCATGAATCGATCTTACAATAAGGTCAGTAAGGTTCAGGGCCGTTAGCTCAGTCGGTAGAGCATCTCCCTTTTAAGGAGGGTGTCGATGGTTCGAGTCCATCACGGCTCACCAAAAAATTAAAGCCCCCATCGTCTAGGGGTCTAGGACACCGCCCTTTCACGGCGGCGACAGGGGTTCAAATCCCCTTGGGGGTACCATTTAAAAAAGCTCGCCATTTGGCGAGCTTTTTTTATTTCTTTTAAATATAATGCTAGAGACAGTCGGGATTCGGCAATGGAATCAACTTACTCCTTTCTTCTCGCTGGCGTGGTGTTTGGCTTGAGTTCTGGGATTGCACCCGGCCCAATGCTGACACTTACCATTTCGGAGACCATTCGGCATGGGCTTTCCGCTGGTTTGCGTATTTCAATTGCTCCCCTTTTTACAGACGGACCTATAATTGTAATCAGTCTTTTTCTACTTTCCCGCCTTTCCAACCAGGGATGGTTTTATGGTTCCCTTTCTTTTGTAGGAGGGTTGGCGCTGATGTGGTTTGCCTGGGAATGTTTGAGTGTGAAGCCTCTTTCCTATAAAGAAGAGCAAGCCAGTTACGCGCTGAAGAAGGGCATCGCCGTCAACCTGCTAAATCCGGCCCCTTATCTGTTCTGGTTCACCATTGGAACGCCAACCCTTGTTGAGGCCTGGGATAAGGGGTCTGGAGTGGCATTTGGGTATTTAGGCGGCTTTTTTGCTTGTATCATGGGAGCAAAGCTGGGCGTGGCCGTTCTTACTTCCCGATTCCGGGATTTTCTCGCAAGCAGATTCTATCTCTCCACCATGCGTCTGATGGGGATTGCCTTGCTTATTTTTGCCCTGGTTTTTTTAAAAAACGCCGGAACCTGGTTCAAGCTTTGGTCTTAAAAGGAATAGAGCGCCGAAAACCCGACGCCCAAGTGTTCGTTGATTAATCCGCCTTATGCACCACAATTTGAGTGAAGGGGATTTCAATATCTGCCTCGTTGAGGGCCTTGTACACGGCGTGTCTCAAATTGTGGCACAGGTCCCGATAATCTCTTGATTCACACCATGCACGGACGCGAAAATCCAGGGAGCTGGAACCCAAACCTGTAAAAAAAGCGTCCGGCGAGGGTTCGCTGAGGGCCAACTCAGTTTTTGAGGCCGCTTCAATTAAAACCTCCATGGCTTTCTTCGCGTCCTCTCCATATGCTACGCCGACATCGATTTCCGCTCTCAGTTTTCCTTCAACAGTGTAATTGGTGATGGTATTGCTGGTGACAGAACTGTTTGGGATGATGATTCGTTTGTTGTCTTTGGTTATCAGTGACGTGGCGAACAGTCCAATGTCCACTACATCTCCCCTGTAATCCGCTGCCTCGATTTCGTCTCCCAAATTGAAGGGCCTGAGGAACAAAATCATGACGCCGCTGGCAAAGTTGGATAGACTTCCCTGGAGTGCAAGGCCGACGGCCAGGCCGGCGCTGGCAAAAACAGCGACCAGACTTGTGGTCTGAATTCCTACGGAAGCCAGGGAAGTGATAACGGTTGCGGCAAGCACTGCATATTGGGCTATGCTTGCCATGAAACGGGATAACGCCTTGTCTGCCTTGCCTTTACGCAAGGATTTTCGGGTCAGACGGTTGGTCCATTTACTGGCGAGCCAACCCAATACAAAAATAAGGATGGCTTTCCCAATATTGAATAAGATCGGTTTGTACGTCTCAAAATACTCGGCCATGAAATCCTCCGCTCACTGAATGTCTCGGATTGAATGGGTGTTAAAACGAGAAATGCCTGAAGAGAGAGAAGCCTTGAGGATGGAACCCAGACCCCTTTTCGCTTTCTTCATTCCAAATCTTTCGTGTTAGAAGTTCAAGAGCCTTAAGACCCTTGCGCTCCAACTGCTTGTTGAGTGAAGCTATGTCCAGGAGGGTGTCGGCATTTTTTCGAGCTTCCTGGAATCGGACTTTTAAAGTCTCCATTTGGCTGAGTTGATCAGTTGAGGGCCTACCCTGGTATGAGTTGACGCCAGCGTAGAGTTTTATCACATCTTCACGAAGGCGGCTCTGATCTACAAAAGGCGACTCAGAGGGAGACACGATGGTGTCGTGAAATGCCATCAATGCCTCCGACCTCTCGCTGAGTAAGCCTTTCAACTTGCCTTTTTCTAACTTTTTGTCTGTCGCCTCAATTTTTTCTTTCAGGTCTTTGATCTGAGCAGAAAAGAAGGAAAGGTCCTCCTGGAAACGATAAAGCGCCATTACCGTTTCATACTGTACCTTACGGTCTTCAGCAGAGTGTTTGTTGAGCGGGCTTGGACCAACCTCCAGCCAGGTTTCATACGTCTCCTTGCCCTTGACCAGGCGAACTTTATACTTTCCTTCTGGAGCTTGAGGCCCAAAAAGAGCGCCCGCAGCCAACGTGCGCCCCTCTGTTTTCGGTGGTTTCAGGCGCATGCGCCATGATATTCGGTTTACACCTTTCCGTTTACCGCCGGGGAGGGTTTTCACCAACTCGTCTCTGTCGTTGTAAATCTCGACATAGAGGTCGCCAAACATATGGCGCCTGGAGAGATAGTAAGTAATCTCGGCGCCATATTCCGGATTCTCTCCTGAAAAGCGATCACTGCCCAGACTCATGCCGGGTCCGCTCAAAAACAGGGGCTTAACGGGCGCTGATGGGAGAAACGCCACCTTTTCGGCTAAGATCTCGCTTGTGAGATGTCGAAGAGGCGTAATGTCGTCAACAATGTAAATTCCTCTGCCATGGGTCGCTAGGACCAGATCGTTTTCACCATAATGAAAAACCATGTCTCGAATAGATACCGGTGGCAATCCCCCCTTAAAGGGAATCCACTGGGAACCATCATCCAAACTCAGGAAAAGCCCAGCCTCCGTACCCAGGAAAAGGAGCTTTGGGTTGATGGGATCCTGACGGATAACATGGCAATGGGCAGTGATCTCTTTTGTTGTCAGAGATCTCCAGGTCGCGCCAAAATCTGGGGAAACAAAAACATAGGGTGTCATATCGCCCGTGCGATGCCCATCAAAAGTGGCGTATGCCATTCCAGCGTCGTGGTGGCTGGCCCAAACGCTGGAGCACCATGTGTTGGCTGGTAGGTTGGGGATGTTGCCTACTACATTTGTCCAAGATTCGCCGCCGTTTTGGGTAATTTGAAGATTGCCATCATCGGTGCCTGCCCAGATGACCTTTGGATCGACTGGAGACTCAGCAATCGTGAAAATGGTGCAGTGGTTCTCTGCATCGGTTTGGTCAAGGGTCAGTCCGCCAGATTTCTCCTGGCGTTGCTTCTCCGGATCATCAGTGGTTAAATCGGGTGAGATGCGTGTCCAGGAATCGCCCTGATTGCGACTTTGATACAAGTATTGGGATCCGTAATAAATGACATCATCCCTTGTCGGACTGGAGGCAAATGGCGTGTTCCAATTAAAGCGGTTGGGTTTCATTCCCTTCTCGGGATAGGGGATGATTACCTTGTTTTCTCCAGTTTCCCGGTCAAGACGGGCAAGATTCCCGCCCTGGTATTCCCAGTAGACAAAATTGGAATGTTTACGATCCACTTCGGTGCAGAATCCGTCTCCGCCTCCGACCTTTGTCCAATCACGGTTTAAAATCCCGTCTGCTGAAGAAGATGGTCCGGTCCATGATCCATTGTCCTGGAGACCGCCATACACGTTGTAGGGAATCTTGTCGTCAACGGTTACTCTATAGAACTGAGAAACAGGCAGTGTCATTACCTTCATGAAGTTACGAGCTTTATCCCGGGAAATATACAGACCTCCATCGGTGCCTACCATCATGTGATTGGAGTCTTTTGGATTAATCCACATGGCTTGATAATCCCCGTGGACCCCGCCTCCTTGAGCGGCC
>JBNKOV010000125.1:0-10546 GCA_050294955.1 Holophagae bacterium | reverse complement strand
CACTGTTCTGAGGCCCGCCAGAATGGCCGCTGCAAAATACCATGCTGGCAAATCCATGCGCAGTCCGAGGACCAGGGCTAAAATGGAGCCAAGGACAAGGAGAAGATCAATCGCCTTTTTTGTCAGGGGCTTCATCAGGTGGAACCTCTGGGACAATGTCCATCATGGACATGTCGGCAGCAGCATTTGGTGATTTTTCTTCCAAATCAATGCCATCAATGGGTTGAACGGCGTAGCCTTCGTCCGATGGTTTTCCCGGTTTGCCGTCTGCAGCCAGCCGGGCCAGAATAATCTGATCAATTTTTCGGGCCAGGAAATGCACTTCGGGCAAGGACTTCCGAAACTCTACGAGATCTTTAATGGTGTCCACGTCCATCTTCTCGTCTAGTTCCTTTACGGTCATCTCTCGAGCCTCAATACGGTCCAGGGTCACCTCGATCACTTCCTCAGAACTCCATGTAACCCGCTCGAAAAGCCAGGGATAAGACTCCTTCAGCGCGAGAAGAAAATACCCGCCGTCACTGGAGGGACCGATCACAAAGTCGTTGGAGTCCAGATCGTTGAAAACCTCATCAATGAAGTCCTCATCCATGCCGATGCAGTCGGAGCCAATAATGGCCGCCTTTTCATAGCCCGACGCCAACACATCGCCAAGGGCGCACTGCATGCGCTCACCCAGGTCACGCCCCTTTTGAAACTCAATCTTCCAGGAATCGCCCAACCAGGCGCGATATTGGTCCATGGTGTGATGGGGATCCACATATAACAGGAGATCGTAATCCCGATTGAGGGGGTACACTTCGGTGATCACCCTCTCTGCAATAGAGCTATAAAAGTCGGCAGCGCCATCCTCGCCCAGATCTGGGGCCAGACGGGTCTTTACATGACCCGGTTCCGGGTACTTTAAAAAACAAATCAACGCATGTTTCATGATTAAATATCCACCAGGTTTAATTTCAGCTCATCAATAAGCTCGCCCATATCGTTAAAACGCAACTCAGGATTTTTCTGACAACATTTCTTGATGATGTCACTCAACCAGAACGGCAATTTGGGGTTCACTTCAAAAGGGTCGGGCAAGGGCTTCTGAAGATGCATGAGCATCACTTCCTGGGGCGTCTTCGCGAGGAAAGGCTCTTTCTTTGTAAACATATAGAACATGATAATGCCCAGAGCATAGACGTCGGTTCGCAAATCGGTGTGCAAATTCTGAATCTGCTCCGGGGCCATGTATTTGGGACTGCCGCTAATCGCGCCATTCTTGGACCCGGCGGTTACCTTGCGGGCGATGCCAAAATCCAGAATCTTGGGGTTCTTTTGGGGATCTACCAGAATATTCTGAGGTTTGATGTCGCGATGCACCACGTGCTGATCGTGGGCGGCCTTCAACCCGGCGCAAATTTTAATGAGCAATTCAATCTTGTCTTCCAAGGTATCCTCGTTCTTGAGGATATAGGATTTCAGGGGCTGCCCCTCCACCAGTTCCATGGTGAAATAGCCGATATGCATCCATTGACCAACGTCAAACACCTTGATAATGTAGGGATGCGTCAAATCACGGGCAATAAGCAGCTCGCCCTTCAACTCTTCAAAATTGGCCTTTTGATGCATCAACATTTTCAGAGCAATATCCCGGTCCAGGCTCAAGTCTCTCACCTTGAAGATGTAGCCCATGCCGCCCTTGCCAATGGTTTCGGTAATTTTAAACCGATCCGCAATCACATCGCCTATGGTCACGTCGGTTGGGGCCTTTTTCACGGGGTCCAATGTGCTGTGAGAATTATTGCGCCCCACCTTCAGACGCTTCAGACGCGCGCCCACGTCTCCGTAATCGAAACGACGGGCCATGATTCGCTCGTAATAACTGGCGGCGCCCTGCGCGTCTCCTTCTTCTTCCAAGCAACGAGCGAGGCGATAAAAAATGGCCATGCTCTCTTCGCTGAGGGTCATGTTGGTGGCCAGCTCTTCCAGCAGTTTGCGCGACACGCTGTACACGCCCTGCTTGAAGAAAATCTCCGCCATAATGGTCTTGCCCTGGATGAAATTGGGATCGTCCGACTCCATGGCCTGGAACTGCTTCAGAGCATATTCATATTTTTTGAGCCGGTAGAGGCAATAGCCTGCTTTATAGCGGTTTTTGGCCCGATCATAAAGCTTGGCGGCATTATTGAACTTCTTCTGCCTCTCGTAATTGCGGGCGGCGTCTTCGAAAAAACCGTTTTGTTCAAATAGGATGGCGGCGCGATGATAATCATGGGCGCGAGCGTACATTGACGCCGCCTTTTCCAAAGAGCCCGCCTTCTCCAAAAAGTAGGCGGCCCGTTTAAACTGACCAAGATTCTCATAGGCCTCGCCCTGCTCGACGAAACAATCCGTGTCTTTTAAGAGAGCCACTGCTTTTTCATAGTTCTTTTCACCCATGGCGATCTTGCCAAGCATAATGCGGCTTTCCCTGCTGTCCTCGGCCTGCAACGCTTTCTTGGCGTCTTCCATGCGTCTGAGGTCCATTAAAAGGCGGCCCGCCTCCAGGTAGGCGCCTCCCTTCAGGAAACATTTCACCGCTTTTTCTTTCTTATGGATGCTCTCAAATACCTGACCCGCCTTGTTATAGCGCTTGGCTCCAATATGCAGGTTGGCTATCCAATCGTTGTATTTCATGATCTTGCCCAGGGTGTTGGAGTTCCCGCTGTCCTCCAATTGCTTGATCACCCGGCTGAACATTTCAATGGCCTTGTCGAAATGTTTGGTCTTCCCGTAGAGGATGCCTGCCTTCTCAAAAAAATTGAGCCGCTCGTAAAGGGTGGCGGCTTGATGAAGGTGGTTGCGACGTTCACAGAGTTCGGCGGCTTCATAGAACATGCTGTGATCCATGTAGATCTCAACAGCCCGATCCGGGTTCTCGTTTCTCACGTAGAACTCGGCGAGGTCCCCTGGTTTACCATGCTTGTGCAAGAGCTTTTCCGCTTTTTTGGGCTTACCAATATCCTCATAAATACGAGCTGCTTCTGTGTAGTTGTCGCCCTTTATGTAAGCCTTGACTGCCGCACTATAGTCACCGTCCAATTTATAAAAATCGCCAGCCTGTATATAGTCTCGTTCTCCGAGAGCGGCGCGGGCCTGCTTTGCCCAGTTTCCCATTAGATGCGCTTCCTCCATCATCTCTTCATGCCTGAATTTGGGGCTGAAGATAGAAAGACTATTATAACGCAATCTACCTGCTTCGTGGGAGTGAAGCATTGAAGAATTGTTTTTGATTCATACCTTACCCTGATAGAAGACCTGATTCCCGCTCCTTGCATGAACGCCGATCCAGGCGCCCCCGAAAACCGCCAGGACGGTCTTTTTCCAACAGACCGGGAAAACACACAGTACCTTGCCGTGAACGCCTACAAACAAACGAGCTATAAATATAGCCCGCTACCTGTGAATGGATTTGCCGCAAAAATTTGAGCCGCTCTTTTTTTTGCGATAAAACAGGCATTCCAGCTCCCCTAATCCCAGGCATTTATGCTTTTCAAAATCCCACCTCGAACTGGCCTCTATCTTGCTCTTTCTGGGGCAGGCCCGAAAAAGGGGTCATTTTTTCCAAAGGAGTCCATTATGAAACCTTCATTAAATCGTGCGTTTTCTCTTATCGAACTTGTTACTGCCATGACTATTTCTATCATTCTGCTTTCTCTCACCACGCCTGGCCTGACTAAGATGAAGAAAGATGGTTTGTTCCGAAATTTCGCCTCCCAGCTCGCTGGCCATTTAACCGCCGTCCGACGCACCGCCCAACTCACGGAAAAGGCAGCCGCCATTGAGTTTGAACCCGAAGACAACCTGTTGTATTCCAGCTTTGTCTGGGAAGCTCAAAGGTGGAAACAGACGAGCCAACAAGCGCCGGATCAAGCCAATTATGAGATTGGTCTGGGCCTTCCTTCGGAAGATCTCATGCACCCAACCAGGCCCGGCCTCATTAACCGGGCGCTCAACCTCACACACGGATCACGACTGATTTTTGGCGCGGAGGGCTCGGGCAGCGGGTCCGTGGTCTTTAGCGACGAAGACGGTCGATGCCTCTGTCTGGTGGTTTCCGGGCAGACCGGCCGATTCCGAATCTACACCAAAATGGGGTCTGGCCGGGATTGGCGGCTCTATTACTAATTGACAATTCCGCCCCAGTAGCCGATACTGGGCACGTACATAGAAGGGGAAGATGGTGAAATTCCGTCGCGGGGCCCGCCACTGTGAGAGAAACAAGAGGTTTCTCGAAGCCAGAGCACCTTCCCATCGCATTGCTCGGGTATTTGCATAGCGATATCGACAGGAACATCCTGATCAGATTCGACGATAGTCTGCAACAGACTTGCGTGGTGACTTTCATGGGCAATACGTCCCATTCCAATCGGTTACCACGTAGGTGAGGCCGTGTATTGGCCAGACGGACCGTCTCGATTCTTGGAATGGGTTTCCTGAAGGGCATTTGGGGGTATACACATGAGAAAGGCAATATTAATTGGATTGCTTGCGACGGGCTATGTAACGCTGCAAGCACAGGATCTACAAGAGGTTGAGGAAGAGTTAACCGTCATGGCCTCTAAGTCCGAGACACCTCTGTCTCAGTTCGGAAACTCGGCAGAGGTCATCACCGCAGACGACATAGAGCAACACCAATGGCGCACCGTATCGGAAGCGCTCCATTTCATGCCCGGCGTGAGCATCGCTCGCAACGGCCAGGACGGGGGACTGACCTCCATTTTTTTGAGAGGCGCAGCCTCAGAGGATACTCTGGTCCTGGTGAACGGCGTCAAAATGAACGACGCATCCGGGGTGACCCGGGGCTTCGACTTCGCCCATCTCTCCACCACCGGCATCGAGAGAATCGAACTGGTGCTAGGCCCTCAATCGGCCCTTTACGGCAGTGACGCCTCAGCAGGCGTGGTGAACATTGTCATGAGAGATGGCGCACAACCCGAATATTATGTAGACCTTGAAGGCTCCGACTCCAACAGCTCCAACCTCTCGGCTGGCGCCGCGGGCGGAAAGGGCGCCATGGATTACGCCATGAACCTGACCTATTCAGATTCCAAGGACATCTCGGCTCGCAAGGTAGCGCCGCCCCTGGAAGGCGAAGAAGACGGCTACACCCATTTGTCCGGCCACTTCAACCTGGGCTTTAAGGTGGGAGAGAGCGGGCGCCTGCAACTGGGCATGACCTATGTAGACGGCGAAAACGATCTCGACGCCTCCACTGGAGACGACCCCAATTACACCGGTCAATACCGCCAGAACACGCTCTCAGCCCGGTACGAGGGCCAGCCTTTCGAAAAATGGGGCTATGGTTTGTACGCCTCAAGATCCCAAACCGACCGAGACGCCACAGACGAAAAGGATCCCGCCCATCCCAGCGACGCCTCCCAAAACGAGTTCAAGGGAACCAACCTGGGCCTGGAGTTCCGCAATACCCTGAAATTCGGCGAGAGCGCCCGACTGGTGGGCGGCCTGTCCTTCGACAGTGAAGAAGGGGAAGGCTCCTCCGTGGGTGAATCCGCCTTTGGTCCCTACGCCTCCTCGTTCTCGGAAGACGCGGATATTTTTGGCGTCTTCTCTCAACTGCGCTACGATGGGGATTTCGGTTTTCACGGGACCCTGGGCGGTCGCTACGACGACCATTCTCAATTTGGATCACAGGCAACCGGCCAGATCTCTGCGGGGTATCGCGCTCCCTCAAACACCCATATCCGAGCCTTTTACGGAACAGGATACAAAGCCCCTTCCATCTATCAACTGTACAGCGATTTCGGCAATGCAGATCTTAAAGAGGAAGTGAGCGACACCACCGAACTGGGCATTGCCCAATACCTCCTCAACAACAAGCTGAAGTTGGGCGCAACCTGGTTTAAAAGCGGTTATGAAGACCGCATTGACTTTGGGTTCAACCCGGCCACGGGCGGCTTTAATTATCTGAATATCGACAATGATACAGAAATGAGCGGCTACCATGTGTTTGCAGACTATCTCGAAAAAAACCTGGGCGTTAGAGTTAGTTACGAGTCACTGGACGCAGACCTGCTCTCTGAAGATCTGGTTACGGGCCAGCCTGTGAAAACCCCTCTCAACCGTCGTTACGAAGACAAGGCCTCCATTCTGTTGACGGGTCACTATAAGGACTCCGTTTCATGGAATTTGGACGTCCTCTGGTACGGGGAATCCAAGGACCTCAACTTTGATTCCTTCGCGGTGGAAACAGTGGACGACTACGTGCTGGTCAACCTGGGGGCCGCCTACCAGTGGAACCAGCATTTCACCGTTCGTCTCAAAGCGGAGAACCTGACGGACGAGGACTACACCCAGGTCATTGGCTACAGCACCTACGGACGCCGTGTCTTCCTGGGCCTGCGCTACACCCTTTAAAACAAACGAGAAACGTGAGGGATTTGCCATGGGGCTATCCCTTCGTTTTATTGAGCCCTGGGCACCAGAAAACTGAAGGTGGCGCCTTTGCCCGGCTCGGAATTGCACCAAATTCGACCGCCAATATGTTTGATGAGCGTTTTTACAAAGGCCAGGCCCATGCCCTCGCCAGGCACCTCTTGAGAGCCGCCGCGCTGGAAGATATCGAAAATATGAGGCAGGTCGCCCGGCGAAATGCCCGAGCCATTGTCGCGGATATGGAAAATAACCCCATTCTCCGATGGCTCCGAGTCGATCTCAATCCTGCCCGGTCGTTTGGGGTCCAGGTACTTCACCGCATTGGAGAGCAGGTTCCCAAAAATCTGTTCCATGGTGAGCCGATCCGTCACAATTTTAGGGACGTTCATCACCTTCACCTGCACGCGACTCTTCTCAATGGGATAGGCCAACGCTTTTAGGTTTTGATCTATTAACTCTTTCATATCAATGGGTTCAAACGACAACTCCCGATAACCCAAACGGGACAATTTGAGAATGGCCTTAATGAGCGAATCCATTTTGGTGGCGGATGTGTCGATAAAGTCGAGCGCTTCGGGAATATTCTCGCGCAACGCCGACTGCAACACGATCTGTTGTTCAGGCTCCAACTGAGACATGACGTCGCCCGCCACGTCGGTAATCTCCCTAAGACTTAACCGCAACTCACCCACAAAACCCTGAATGCTCAGCAGGGGCGAATTTAAATCGTGAGACACAATATAAGCGAAATTCTGCAGGTCTTTGTTGGCCTGAACCAGCTTGGCCGTTCTCTCCTCCACCCGCATTTCCAACTGAGCCAGGTTCATTTCCATAGCCTGGGTCAAGGCCCGAGCATGGGCGCCCAGCGACCATTTTTTGGTGAGCGTAAGGGCGATCTGGCGGACCGTAATCACATCGAACGGCTTTCGCAGGAACAGCAGGCGGTCGGTCCAGCCAAATTTTTCGGTCATCTCCTCCCAGGTGTAGTCTGAAAATGCAGTAACAATAACCACCTCAGTATACGGCGCTTTCCTCAACAACTGACCCACAAGCTGAACCCCGTCGAAACCGGGCGGCATGCGCACATCCGTGAAAACCACCGCATAGGGATTGCCCTGCCTGTCGGCCTCAAGCACCTTGTGCAGCGCCTCTTCGCCCTGAAAAGCGAAATCCATCTCGTACTCAATATTTAAGGCCTTATTATCAGACACCCCTGAGTCCTCGAAAAGCGAATGCTCCAAAGCCGCATATTCCTTACCCACGCCAATCATCCTGGTGGGACAAAGAATCTTCCTAAAATCATCGTGAATCGCGGCGTTGTCATCGACAATAAGCAGTCGCTTGTTGATTTCCATATGGGCTTATCCCGCAATCTTAAACATCATGAGACCCGAAAGACTCGGTTCTAAGAGCAGTTCTGATTCCATTATACTCAAAGTGCGGCATTCGTAAAGGTGGTATCTGCCAACTATTTCCGTCACAAAAGCCCAGGTCAACTACCTTATCCTGAAAATTCTGAAAGCCAAGCCATTCTCCGCCTCTACATTAATATGCATCAAATTCAGCTTGCTAGTTATTCATGATAAAATTGCTGATCTATATCTCTGGCATAGCCTCTGTTAAAAGGCTGGCGCAAACGTTTTCCCGCAACTTTTCTCAATGCAACCTAAAAAAGCATTCCTTTAGTTGGCGATATTTTGTAAAATTTACCAAGGCGTCTGTTGATAAGCAACTGATCATCCACGAAACCTTCCATACTTCTAAAGAGGTCTTGATGGTGGAAAAAAATAATAAGCGATTCCTTCTAATGGAAGACGACCTGGGTGTAGCAACCCTGCTCAAACGTAAACTGGCGCGGCTAGGCTACGAAATCGACCACAGTGTCAATGGCGAGCAGGGTCTGAAAATGTGCGCCGAACAGCATTACGACATGCTGATTATCGACCACAAAATGCCCGTTTACAGTGGGCTGGACGTGATCCGCAAATTGTCTGAACTAGACGATCCGCCTCCCGCCATCATGGTTACCGGCGCAGGAGACGAGAGCATTGCGGTCCAAGCTCTGAAACTGGGCGCCCACGACTATATCGTGAAAGACGCGACATCGGGCTATATGGAACTGCTGCCCACGGTGATCGATCAGGTCTTCCACAAGATCACCCTGGAGAAGGAGAAGGCCCAGGCCGAAGCCGCTCTCAAAGAAAGCGAAAGCCGGTATCGCTGCCTGGTGGAACTCTCTCCAGACGCCATCTTTGTGCTCAGCCAGAACCGAATCAGCTTCACCAACGCAGCCGGGGTCCGGTTGCTGGGCGCAGAAAATTCCGAAGGCCTCATCGGCGACAACCAGGACGCCTATATAGACAAGGCCGACCGCCGTCTGTTTTTGGAAACCGTAGAACAATGCGCCGCCAATAAGACTGGCGTCAAACGCTTTGAGTCCCGCTTTACGAAAGTGGACGGTACCAGACTGGACGTAGACCTGAAAATGGCCTACATCTCCTACGAGGGCAAACCCGCTGTATTGCTGGTGGCCCGAGACATTACCTCCAAGAAGCGGGCCGAGCTGGAAATCTCCCACATGAACGACGAGCTGGAACAGGTAGTGGAGGATCAAAACAAGCAGCTCACCAACCTGCACAACGAAATGGAGACGGCCACCAAGAAGCTGAACATGGCCCAAATGGCGACAGGCGCCCTGCACAATGTCAAAAACGTGCTCAACAGCCTCATTGTGGGAACCAGCATGATGAGCCGCATCCTGGGCAACTCCAAGGTGGGACGCGTGGGCAAGGTGGCCCAATTGCTCCAGGAGAACCAGTCCGAACTGGGGGCCTTCCTCTCAGAGGGGGAGCGCGGCAAGTTCCTGCCCAACTTCCTCACCTCGCTTGCGGGCAACCTGGAAAAAGAACACGACATGGTGCATCAGGAGCTGCAAGGCCTCATCAAGAATCTGGAGCACATCAAGTTCTCCATCCAGCTCCAGCTCTCCCACACGCGGCTGAGCGAGGGCTCCGAATTCCTCAACTTAAATGAAATGGTGACCGACGCCTTGGATGTCAACAAAACCGCCATCCAACGCAATCATGTGGTCATTCGACGGGAAGGTCCCATTCTCCCGCCCATCCCCGGCAACCGCCATAAGGTTCTGCAGGTGCTGGTGAATTTAATCGGCAACGGGGTGAACGCCCTGGAAGATGTGGACGCGTCCAACCGGGTTATGACCATCACCACCGAAATGCCCGGAGAGCGTCTTGTGTCCGTTGCTGTATCCGACACGGGCGTTGGCATTTCCAAAGAGAACCTGGCCGATATTTTCACTTACGGGTTCACCACCCGGGATACGGGCCACGGGTTTGGATTGCACAGTTGCCTTCAATTGGCGTCCGAAATGGGAGGCTCCCTGGCCGCTCATAGCGACGGCGTGGGCAAGGGCGCGTCGTTCAAACTTACCCTTCCCGTTAATCTCGAGGAATCCTAGCAGCCCGCTCAACCGCCAATTTTGAACATTTCCACCTTTTCGCCAGACCCGGGCGCCTCATTGCGCGTTTGAGAGTAGCGATCGTCTCTTGCGGACCAAAGCTGGGTGAGTTCCCGAACCAGCCCATCTTTATCACCATTGCGCAGCCGGGTTTTCAGATCCCAACCCTTGGTGGCGAACAAGCAGGTGAACAGCTCCCCTTCCGCCGAAATACGAGCCCGAGTACAGCCGCCGCAGAAGGGTTGAGTAACCGAGGATATGAGACCAAACTCCCCTTTCCCGTCCAAGTAACGATATCGCCGGGCAACCTCGCCGGGATACAACGGGTCTATAGGCTCGCAGGGAAAGCGCTGAGAGATGATATCCACAATTTCCGCAGAGGGAACAACTCGCTCCATGTTCCAGGCGTTGAGATTGCCCACGTCCATAAACTCGATAAATCGAAGGACATGACCCAACTCGCGAAAGCGATCAGCCAGGGCTGTAATCTCATGATCGTTAACGCCTCGCTGAACCACCGTATTAATCTTCACCGGAAGCCCGGCCTCGGCAGCCAGGTCAATCGCCTCAAGCACCCGCTTGGGATGAACCGCCCGGCCATTGAGTTGGGCGAACGTTTCCGCATCCAGACTGTCCAAACTCACCGTCAAC
>JBNKOV010000124.1:0-10663 GCA_050294955.1 Holophagae bacterium | reverse complement strand
ATTAATGAATAGTGGTTCATCAATTTGAACCACATCTTATGAAAAAAGAGGAGAAACTGATGAGGACATTTAGATTAATCGCCATCTCATTGACAGTATTGGCGACCGGCGTCCTTTTTGCCGGTAAAAATACGTCCACAGAAAACCAGGTTGCGGTTTCTGTAGTATACCAGGCCAAGAAAAGTGTCGCATTGCACATTTCAGACCTGTTAAAAGAAGATGGATTCCGTGAATTGTTAGCCACTCGCCTGGAGACTCAGGACAGAGCGTCCATGAATGAATTACTGCATGCCTATAGAGGCGCGGCGGGCGCGAACGTAGAAGCTGTCGAAGCTATTTTAAACGCAGATCGCGACGTGGTCCGTTACAAAGGCATTCAAAAGTACACACAGGGACTCATGGAGATTCGAGTTTTCCGACCAGAGGGCATGGCGCTCGACCTGGATAATGTGTTGGTTGCCTTTGAACCCATGGGCGATGATAAAAACTATACGGTTGTAGAAGCCTTTGACCGCGATGGCAATATCCACACGCTGGACGCATGGACAAAACCCCAGTTTCCCGTCCTGGTCGCAGATATTAATGCTTCCGAAGACTTGAGCGCGGGCATCGCCCTTCTCAATGACGGACTCATTGCCGCCGGCATGCAGACCCCAGTTAACCTTCCTGCTCCCGCAGTTCGCGAAAAAGCCGCGTTCTCCTGCACAAACGGGGTCGCCACCGCAAAAATCTCCAACATTCGTGTAAGCGACGATCAGGAGCCCTGGATTAAGGGCAAAGCTGAGATGTACGCATTTGTCAGCGGCATCGATCCCTCTGTTGCAGACCCTGAAATTCGCGTAGTAGATCTCCCCTACCTGGACCACGAGGACACAACCTACTACCCCAACCAAATCCTCATCTACTGGTACAATTACAGATACCAGGCCGTTAACGTGAATTTTTACGAACATGATGATGGCACCAATTATCAGGAAGTCTTAAGCGCAGTCCTTACCGGAGTTCGCACCATCTTGGGTGTTTTTGCACCTGAATACGCGATTATCGCCGAAGTGGCCAATGCGATTCTGAACGCCATGCCCGGCTCCTGGTTCACCGATGACGACGATTATGTAGATGTTATCTACACCATTGATAGAGACGACCTCTACGACACTTCTGGCCGCACCTACTATGGCGCGTCAAACAATGTGAGAACCCTCCTGGTTCCCTACTGCCTCGACTAAACAGCTAAACCAGATCCGAAGGCGCCGCTCATGGGTCGATCTCATGGCGGCGCTTTTTTTATCAGGGCTCAATGTTAAAACGAGCAGACAACTCAGGCAGGTTGACCTTGCTGGCCTTGAGCTTGATTTCGCTGTTCAGCTCATAATCTTGATCGAGCTGGATCTGGGTTTCCAAGCCCAACTCCGGGATGATGACAATGCCGCGCTTGCCCTTCTTGTCAACCAAGACGCCTACACCCTGCCAATTGGGGTTCCTTTTTAAGTGAACCAGAGTCCAGTGCTTGTTCGAGAACCGTTCAGCCCGCCTAAGGCTGTCTGTCATCGCCTCCACAGCGCCCACGCGCTCCGTAATCTCTTGCGGGGCCAACAAGGGTTCGTCCTTGAGAAAGGCCCTTAATTGCTGATGGGCCACCAGGTCCAGATAACGGCGAAGCGGACTGGTCGTTCGGGTATATACGGAAAGCCCCAGACCTGTATGAGAATCAGGAAGAGTTTGGGTCTTGCTTCTTTTAAAATGCTTTCGATAAGCGAACATCCCAGCCATATCTTTCGGATTGGCCTTGGTATCGGGCGGGTCCTGCACCGTGAATGGGAAAGGGATCTGACGCTCAATGGCAAATCGGGCCGCCGCCTCTCCCGCCATGAGCATTGCGTCTGTCACCATCTCTCTACTTCTCAATTTGGGCAGGGGCTGGATGATCACCTCACCGTCCAAAACACGAACCTTAACCTCAGGGAGATCAATACTAATAGCCCCGCGCTCTCTACGAAGTTGTCCAAATTTTTGAGTCATCTCCCATATCTCGCGAAGCGGTGAAACATCCAATCTTTCTTCCGCCTCCGCGTAGCTGAGCCGGGTCACCTTGACCAGACTGGGCATAATCTCAACATCGCTTATTTCGCCGTCCTCCGACAATCGTAGGGAGAAAGAGAGGGCCGGAGACACCTCCTGCAAGCCCAACCCCAATATCTCGGTCGCGCCATGGGGCAGCATGGGCGTCGCCCCCTCTGGAAGATAAAGATTGCCAGTCCTGGTTCGGGCCTCGTTGTCCAGGGTTGTTCTCGGACGAATGAGCGCAGCCGCGTCCGCCACATGGACAATTAACCGGTCGCCAACCAGACTGATCGCGTCATCAGGATCCTGGTTGCCCTCGTCGTCAATGGCGAATGCGGGGAGATGGGTGAAATCCTCCCGCGGTTCGTCTGGAAGCTCAGGCAGCTCCATAATTGGAGGATCTGTGGAGAGGTCAAAGCGATAGGGATAAGGATTGGTTGTGTCGTCCCAATGCCCTAGCCTCAGGAGAAGCGCATGGGCGTTTTCCGGAGAAGCCCCCCTGCCCAGCTCGCGAAGGACCCTGCTTTGAGCCGTTCGTCCATAGGCAAGGGCCTCAACGCCCGAAAGGTTTTCGGCCTCAGCAGGGAGAATTTTACCGTCCTGCACCCGATTGATAAAATCAGACCAGGCTTTGTCATCGGCGTCTTTCGCGTCGCGGACAGCCTTTTCTTTTTCCAATTCATCTGCGGATCGCACGTGAATCTCGTCGGGTTGACCGTGAAAATAAAGACCTTCAGCGACATACTCCCAGGCCTCCCAAGCCGTAGACGGGGTGACATCATCGAAGATCAGTTCAGCCAGCTCCAGAATGGTGGTCGTTTCGCCTGCCAGAATCTCCCAGGCTATTTCAACTTCACCGGACATCGCCTTCAACTCTGAGAGTTTCATCAAGGGGCCAGGATGAAGCAGGATCACATCCTTGGGGCGAACCTTCAGGGATTTGCCTCCCTCCAGTTCAATTTCAACCTTGTCGCCAGATCGCATCACGCGGGCGGGGCGATTTTTGTATAAGACAAGGCTGTTTTCGGCAGGTGCGGACATCAATTCCTCAATAACATGGCGCAGGCTCGCGTGAGCCTGGTGGGCTCGCCCTTACTCAAAACAGAAGGGTCGGGAAGAATCATACAGAAAAAATGGGATGTCAGCCACAGGAAATCGTTCATTCCACTTCAGTTTTCTATTCGAGGGACTAAATTGACGGCCCTGCCCGCCAACCATGAATTGAATCTTGGGAGACGGCTTGAAGAAAGAAGTTAGGAGGAGCCGGTTCAGCGCCAAGATCAGAACGCCGAATCCCTTTGGCCGTTCATTTGACGTTTTTTCGGTAATTTAGGTAAAAAATGTCAGTTCGGCCTTGACTTTAAAAGTGGTCTTTGATACCTTTCATTGGCCCTTTGAAATGGGGATTCAGGCACGTAGCTCAGTGGGAGAGCACTACCTTGACACGGTAGGGGTCGGCGGTTCAATCCCGCCCGTGCCTACCACAGAAGTCTACGTGAGGAAAACAAATCTCGCGCTCGAGTTTTGGTTGGAGGTGTCTTGAGCAAGAAGAAAGATACAATGCGGGTAAACAGAGCTATTCGTTCTCCGCAAGTCCGAGTAATTGATTCAAAAGGCGAACAGGTTGGCGTACTTCGTTTCGCGGAAGCTATGACCATGGCGGAAGACGAGGGACTGGATCTCGTGGAGATTTCTCCTAACGCAGACCCCCCTGTGTGCAAAATCATGAACTACGGCAAGTATAAGTTCCAGCAGAACAAAAAGCTCAAAGACGCCAAAATCAAGCAGAAAAAGATCCAGGTCAAAGAAATCAAATTCAAGCCCCGGATTGATGAGCATGATTACCAGTTCAAAGTAAAGCATATCAGAAGATTTATCGGGCATGGGGACAAGGTTCGCGTGTTCGTACACTTTCGCGGTCGCGAAATGACTCACCGCGAGATCGGTCGGCGTATCTTGGATCGTGTCATTGAGGAAACGGATGACGTAGCAGTGGTGGAAAAACGTCCGGGTATGGAAGGCAATCACATGGCCATGTACCTGGTCGGGAAAGAATCCGCCCCTAAAGCAAAACCTGCACCCAAGCCAAAACCCCGGCAAGAAGAAGGCGAGTAATAAAAGTACAGAGGTTCAGTCGTGCCAAAGTTAAAATCCCATCGAGGAGCCGCGAAGAGATTTTCCTACACCGGCTCCGGAAAAATTAAAAGAGGAAAAGCTTACAAAAGCCACATCCTCACCAAGAAAAACGCCAAAAGACGCAGGGGCTTACGTCACGCAGGCCTGGTTTCCAACGGAGACCGCAAACGCGTAGTGGCCATGCTGCCTAACGGCTAAAACGCAAATCTGCGTTTACTTTACAGTTGTTTTTTTAAGGAGAGTTAGCAATGTCTCGCGTCAAACGAGGAAATAAGAGACGAATCAAAAGAAAAAAGTACCTGAAAGTCACAAAAGGCTTTTTCGGTTTCAAAAAGAACTTGTACCGCTACGCGCGGGAAGCCGTTGATAGAGCGCTTTCCTTTGCCTATCGCGACCGCCGTAGAAAGAAAAGAGATTTTCGCAAGCTCTGGATCATGCGCATTAATGCAGCAACACGCCTGCACGACATGTCCTACTCCAAGTTTATTGGCGGCCTGCATAAAATGGGATTGGGCCTTGACCGCAAGTCACTTGCTGACATCGCAGTTCGGGACCCCGAAGCTTTTGGACAATTGGTCCAAAAGGTAAAAGACGCGGCCTAACGACCGTACTTTATCGCAAACCAATATCGGGAAAGCCAGCAAGAGCTGGTTTTCCCTATTTTTGTATTTAGGGGGCCGCGTGGATCTTTCGCAGTGGAACTATGAATCGGAGCTGGAGACCTTCAAAACCGCCGTAGGCGGAACGGACTCCAATGCTGACTGGGATGCGCTTCGCAATCAATACCTCAGCAAGAAAAACGGCCTGGTTGGCAAATTGCTCAAAGCCCTAAGGGAAGCGCCCCGCGAACTCAAGCCTAGACTCGGCAAGGAAATCAACCTTTTCAAAAAAGAAGTCGAGCAAACATTTAAACAAAAGCCCAAAACGGTGTCCAAGGCGTCCTCAGGCATCGACCTGACCCTGCCCGGCATTCGTCCTGAAGTTGGCAGCCGTCACCCATTGACCCTTACCATGCAGGCTATGACCAACTTTTTTGTGAACATGGGCTACGATGTGTCTGACGGTCCAGAGATTGAAACGGCTTTCTATAATTTTGAAGCCTTGAACACGCCAGCCGACCACCCGGCTCGGGAAGATGCAGACACCTTCTACATTTCCGATGACCGCATGCTTCGGACCCAGACTTCCGGTTGCCAGGTGCGTTACATGGAAACCCACAAACCACCGTTCCGCATGGTGGCGCCTGGAAAGGTTTACCGCCGCGACGACGACGTGACCCACTCTCCAATGTTCCATCAATTGGAAGGCCTGGTAGTCGGGGAGAATATCACCTTTGGCGACCTCAAGGGCACCCTTCAAGCCTTCGCCCGCCACATTTTCGGAGAAAATACCCAGATCCGTCTTCGCCCGAGCTATTTCCCCTTTACCGAACCCTCCGCAGAGGTGGACGTGACCTGTCCCTTTTGCGAAGATGGGTGCCGCATCTGCAAAGGCACCAAATGGATCGAAGCACTTGGTTGCGGCATGGTTGACCCCAATGTTTTTGAGATGGTGGGCTACGATTCCGAAAAGTATACCGGTTTTGCTTTCGGCATGGGCATCGAAAGAGTTGCGATGTTGAGGTATGAAGTGCCCGATATACGGTATTTTTATCAAAACGACCGACGCTTTCTTGATTGTTTCAAAGTAGGTTAGGAGAAATCGCCCATGTACCTGGATTATCAATGGATTAAAGAATATCTTCCGTCGGCTCCATCTTCTGAGGAAGCTGCTCGGCTGTTGAATCTGACAGGCTTGGAGTCTGAAGTTGACGGAGATGGTCTTGAAATTGAGCATACGGTCAACCGTCCCGACGCTATGAGCCATTACGGCCTCGCCCGAGAACTCGCCGTAAAGCTGGACGCCAACCTGAATGAACTCGCTGTTTATGATGCTCCAATTCCAAAACTTGAAGGTTGGACGTTCACCAGTGAAGAACCGCATCATTGCGACAGGTACATGGGACTTCGCATTAGCGGGGTCAAGGCCAGCCCGTCTCCTCCCTGGCTGGTTGAGAAGTTGGAAGCCATTGATCAAACCTGCCATAACTTCCTGGTTGATCTCACCAATTTCCTGCTCTGGGAATTGGGCCACCCTAGCCATGCCTTTGATGCAACCAAGCTGAATGGCCAGGAAATAAAAATCCGATTTGGAGAAAAAGGCGAGACTCTAACCACCTTAGACGGGCGCTTCCACCAGGCTGAAAACCTGCTTTGCATAACAGACGCCAAAAACCCCATTGCTTTCGGCGGCGTCATGGGTGGACAAAATACCCAGGTAGATTCTGAGACAACCGAGCTTTTACTGGAATTGGCCTGCTTTCGCGGATCCACCGTAAGACGAACCGGCAAAGCCTGCAATATCGAATCCGACGCCCGTCACCGTTTTGAGCGCGGTGTTGATCGAGAAAAGATGGACCGGGTTATTCGCCGCTTCGCTCACCTGCTTTTAGAAGAGCAACCCAACGCCCAGATTATCGGGCTCTTGGATATGGACCTGGCCCCATTTAAACGCCAGAATCTACTGTTGCGGAAATCCCGCCTGGATCGCATCCTGGGCGTTTCTCTTCCTGAAACCCTGGTTTCCTCGCTTCTAGAGCGAATGGATTGCAAGCCAGAGAAGAACGACGACGGTTGGAATGTGCAACCTCCTGGATACAAGGTTGATGTTACTCGTGAAGTAGACATAATCGAGGAAGTCATTCGCTTCGCAGGTTTCGAATTTTTGCCATCAACCCTGCCAGGCATGGGCGGAACGGATCTGACTCAAGACCCCATTCGGATTGGTGAGAACCAGATTCGAGAACAACTCTCGGGCATTGGCTATCAGGAGACCTGCACCTACAGCTTCCTCTCAGAGGAGCATTGCCGCCGTTTTGCGCCCGACGCCGAAATGGTAAACCTCAGAAACCCCATGACCATTAACCAGGCCGTAATGCGCCGCCACATCCTGCCGAATATGCTTAATTGCGTACAGCACAATATGAACCGCGGCTTGGGTGGGTTAAGGCTTTTTGAGTTGGGCCACGTTTTTGAAGGGGAGACAGAACCACATCACCTGGCGTTAACCCTAACTCACGAAAAGGATAAAAACCACTGGTGGGATGCTGGCGCGGCCCATCCTTTTTATCGAATGAAAGGCGTCTTTGAATTGCTGCAGCAGCATCTTGGCTGGTCCCTGGACCTGAAACCCGAGGTTCCTTGCTGGCTGCAGAAAGGGGAAGCGCTTGGCGTGTATTTTCAGGACGCCATGATTGGTGGTTTTGGCATGCTTTCTCAAGAACTCTCAAGCCTTTGGGGCTTCGATCTCCCCATCGCGGTCATGGAGTTGGACCTGGGCTTCCTCTCCGCCTCAGACAGAATTCGACCAGAGGTAAAAGTACTGCCGCAATTCCCAGGCATCAAAATAGATATGGCTTTTGTATTGGATCAATCCCATGAATACAGCGCCATTCAACAGTATTTGACCAAATTGAGGCTGCCCTTTTTGGAGTCCCTCGGTCTCTTTGACGTCTACCAGGGCAAAGCCGTGGAAAAGGGACAACGCAGCCTGGGATTCCGTTTTAAATTCCAGGCCCCAGACCGAACCCTTACCAGCGAGGAAGTCTCCGAAACCATGGAGCAGGTTGTAGAGACCATGAAAACCCATTTTGGAGCTCATATCAGGATGTGACAATGACTGGCCTCGAAAAAAGCCTGAGAACCCTTATCGACCGTTATGACTCCGTTTTGGCGGTTAATAGGGAGCTTGCAGCCCAAGTTTCTCAAAAAGAGCGCCAAATCGCAGATCTTGAACAGAGGTATCGCTCCATGAAGGCTTCTTTGGACAGCTCACGGGAAACGGACGCTTTGGTCAAAAAACTGAAACAAGAACGGATGATCATAAGAAGAGAACTGGACAAAGCCATGTCTCGCCTGGCTGCATTGGAACAGGGGCAGTGATACATGACTGAAAACGCAATACCTGTAGATATTGCAGGCAGAATTTACCAAATAAAAGCAAAAGAAGGTGAGGATTATCTTCAAAACCTTGCTAGAATGGTAAATGAACGGATGGACGAGGTGGTGAAGGCCACCAAAGCTGTCGATTCTCTCCGCATTTCAGATATGGCGGCCCTTAACCTTGCGGACGCTTATTGCAAAGTAAAAGTGGAGTATGAGAAACAAATTCGAGAGCTGGAGCTTGAAAGAGCCCGCCTCCAGGAATTAATTGACAACGCACTGATTAACAAGAATACCCTGCCTGACACGTGATTGGTAAAAACTTTATAGCCTGCAAAGAAACTTACGGGATCCTAAATCGGGAATGGTGAGCACGCCCTTATGTACAGGGAAGCCTGAAGTTCTTCGAGGAGGCGCCCACCTGATCATCAGGTTTCTATAGTCTAAGCCACACGGTCATGGCGGGGTTACTCGCTTTTGCGCTTTCGCTATGCGCATCAATTATATCTCTGGGAAGACAGCAAGCATATGAGGGATGGGTTGATTTGAACGCAGATAATAATCACAGGGTTCGTGTTCTCGCAGTTGGCGATGTGATCGGACGCCCCGGCCGAAGATTTCTTAAAAAGGCCTTGCCCATTCTAAAAGAAAGACTCTCCTTTGACGCTCTGGTTGTTAATGTTGAGAATTCGGCTGGCGGTTTTGGCTTAACACCGGAAGTTTACCGAGAATTCATCGCCATGGATATTCACAGTATGACTTCCGGCAACCATATTTACGATAAAAAAGGCTATGCCGATTGGTTTCCAGATGCTTCTCGTCTGGTGAGACCCTTAAATTTCCCCCCGAATTCTCCAGGCCAGGGGTATCAGGTCGTGGATCTCCCGGGCGGACAAAAACTGGTGGTCCTTAATCTCATCGGGCGCGTTTTTATGAAATCTTATGATTGCCCCTTTAGAGCTGCCGATGAAATTCTACCCAAACTCCGTGAAATCAGTCCCATGATTGTTGTGGATTTCCATGGGGAAGCCACCTCTGAAAAAATGGCCCTGGGGTGGCGACTTGCGGGCAAAGCATCTTTTGTTTGGGGAACCCACACCCATTGCCCCACCGCGGATGGCCGAATACTCAATCATTTCACCGGATACCAATCCGATTTGGGCATGACAGGCCCCTACGATTCTGTGATCGGAATGGCGAAAGAACCCGTCATTAAAGGATTTCTTACGCTAGAACGCAGCCCGTTCACCGTTGCAAAGCACGATGTTCGCCTCGGAGCCTGTGTCTTTGATCTGGACCCGAACACCGGCAAGTGCCTGGCTTTAAAAAGTCTTTTCCTGTCAGAGGAAGAACTGAGCAGCGTGCAGCCCCCCGAAAATTAGAAATCCTGCCCATAAGTAGGCCGGAGCCCTGCGATACCGGATCAATAAATAAAATAACGGAATAAACGCAAGACTGGTCATCCCAAGAGAAAAGCCCTTCAGCCATTCATCAGGAAAAATGAGAACCGGAAGGGCTGCCGCCAGACCAAACCCAGCCTCGTTTATCGCATACATTGGTGAAAAAGGGGCCTTGCATTTCCTGCACCTGCCTCTCAGCAAAAGCCAGGAAAGAACCGGTAAATTATCATAAAAAGCAATGGGTTTCTGACACTTAGGACAGGACGAACCGGGAGACACAATCGACATGCCCAGTGGGAAGCGGTACATCACCACATTTAAAAAAGAGCCCCAACATGCGCCCCAGATGAAAAGCGTCCATGGCTTATAGAAGATCAGATATTCATTGCCCAAAACTCAAACCTCAAAGACCATCATTCAACAATTCTATAGACTACTACAAGAAGGGGGTTTCCACCTCACAAAAATAGGCCGCATGGCATGAAAGCCCCAAATAGAAAAACAATAATAACATTAACAATTGTCCAAACCCCCTCGAAACTTTTTCGAAACAGGACTGGTTTTGGTATAGTAACGAGGAGTGAATTGATAGGTGCAAGCCAAAGGGGAGGTTCTTCATGAACGAGCGGGAAAAGGCGACTCTCATCGAGTTGATCGAGAATGAAATCCTTAAGCTGGGTAAAGACGCCGCGAAACTCGAGGAACAAGTCAAGCCAATAGCCCCAGACAACGCCATAGGAAGATTGACTCGCATGGAGGCCATCAACGCCAAAAATATGAGCGCGGCCAATCTCAGGAACGCCAAACTGCGTATTGCTCAATTGGAAAAGGCCTTGCAGCGAATCGATGATGAGGATTTTGGCGTCTGCGTCAGATGCGAGCGACCCATACCACTAAAAAGGATCATGCTTGCCCCAGAAAGCCAGCAATGTGTGCGTTGCATGAGCCGATAACCCATACGCTGCCTAGCCCATCCTGGTGAATTTCAGAGATAAAAAGCTTTTTATAACTCACATCTCTCTATACCCCATTTATTTTTTGACGAAACCTTTTTTTGCAACGGGCTCCCCAATCCTCAAACCGTCG
>JBNKOV010000123.1:0-10693 GCA_050294955.1 Holophagae bacterium | reverse complement strand
TTTGCAGATAATAGCTCAGCGCCTTCTTCAATATAGCGGTCCAATTCGCCCAACACTTCCTGACTGAGGGTTACCTTCGCATTATTGACCGTCGCCAGCTTGACCGATCCCTTTTCCGGCTCCACAAAGAAATCCTCAACTTCCAGTAGGGCCTTCAGAAAACGACAGCCGTAAATGGATTGTCCTGGCTCTTTGAGATCAATAAGTTCATTGGGCTCTTCTTCCCAACCTTTGTCTAGCCAGGGAGTTTTGTATTCAACTTCAACGCCGACTTCCTTAAGAAGGGCCAGAACAATACCCAAATGCCCCTTCGAAGTGCTGCCTACAAAAAGAATGTCGTTGTCTAAAACACCCTCAATAATTTTAGAACGAGGGGTGGACCGCGACAGAATTTCCTGCTCCGCCAATTCCTTGAGCTTTTTCACCTTTTTGGGACCCATGCGCTCCCCGCGCTCAATGTCCTGTTTTACCAGCTCACGAACCCGTTCCTTGACCATGGTTCCATCGATGTTCACCTTGTCCATGCGAACGCGAAAAGCATAACGATTCTTCCCTATCTCATAGGGTTCATCTAATTCAAACGGAACAAAACCATTGCTTTCCGTAATATTGGAGCCTGGCTGAATCAACCGAAACGCGCCCTTCTCAAAATCAACTGCCTCTGGAAGAGACACCACGTTAAAACGCGTACAGGAAAGACTTCCCGATAAAAAGCCCATGACAATTTCCTCCCTTAGTCAAGACGCTCAATTTAGAGCCATCATTTTCAAGGGCCTATTGTCGCTGATGAACGCTCCCTGAGCAAGCAGAAAAGACAGACAGGGAGAGGGAAAGAGGAGCGGCAAACCAGGATTTCCCCCTCAGCCTCTTGAGGTCGCTCCATCTTTTCCAGCCTCTCACCCCGATCGTTTTCTTAATTTGCCTGCACCAGCTTAATGAGCCAGAGCTCTTTGCTTTCGATGGAAATCACCCTCCCAGGTTCTGCGAACCCAAGGTCCAAAAACTTCCATATTCACAACAAACGCGTTCAAAACCGGGTCCTTCCAAACCCCCATTTCAGAACGAGCTCTTGGATGAGTTTTAGCCTGGTACCGCAGTTGGTGCGCGCTGAAAGGAAGCAGCTTCGCCACATGGGACAGGCGGAAGACACCCTTTTGTATGAGCAGCGTATTGGAGTTCCATTGAGGTTTGATCTGACGCACTCTCGGCTTCAGGTTTTTCAGATAATAGGGGCCAAACACCTTCATTCGCACCATCCAGTGTTGCCAGACCTTGCGAGCGCCCATCACCTCATACGGCGATTTTCCCTGCATCCGCAATTCATCGGCCTTCTGTTTAACCTTGATTTGTTCGATTTCCAAGACCTTGCCAACATCTTTTAAGAAGAAGAGCCCTTCCTGCTCCAACAAATCCTCTTCGGACCATCTTGGATTAAAGCGCTTAACTTCCAATTCATCTTCTGCAAAAATCGTTTCGGTTCCAGCTTCTAATTCCGCGTACACTCATGCCCCCTTCGCCTGAATCGGACAAGCTTCCCCTGCTCGCCCACTCCCTGCTTCTCCGTAAAATTTCTATTTCTCCCGGAAAAGGGTAAGTTCGTCCACCCATCGGTGAACACGGCGCCTGCCAGGTGCCTTCGCCTGAAACTTGCCCCTTACCCAATTGGAACGCTCGGACCAGGGTTCGCAATTGGACATAGGTGGCATCCGGGACTAAAACTCCGAAGAGCTTCGCTGCCTGCCCCCGTTGATTAGACTAAAACACCACCCTGCCGAAAGCGCCTAATGATTTCCACTGAAACCATGGCTGAAAGACTTTCTGAAAGTATTCTGAAAGTAGAGACCAAACACAAGATAGTTTGCCTAAATATCTAAAAAAAATACCATTGCTTGCACTACTCCAGCCCAAACAACGAAATATTGGCCAGTTTCTACAACACCAGGTTTCAGACAATAATTCTGCGTCATTCAAGCCCAATTCAAACACAACAATGCTTGACCCCATGAAAAAAGGGGTTGCCAGATTTCACGCCCTCCTCAAAAGAGACCCCTTTAAGAAGGGTCCCCAAAAAGGCGGAAAGCAATAGGGCTCCGACGATCTATTTATCGATTGTCGGAGCCGTTTAATGCCGATTAACGTGCAGGATGAAGAACGCGTCCGCTATTGAGGAACACCGCCCCGTTGCCGCGAACACGACCAATAATACGGCCGTGAGCAGGGAAATGGGCGTTGCCGTCCAAATCCACGCCAACCGTAATCGCCACGCCGCCTGATGTCTCCACCAGCCGCAGTTCCATAGACCGGGGAGCCTGCTTCACACTGACATGGCGAGAGGGAGGCCCCACGGTTTTTACGGGGATCTGAGTGGTAAGGGAAAAAGGCTGAATGGAAATGAGGAAGACCTCGCATTCATTCAACTCATCCCCCGCGACCGTGGTTTTGCCGCCCACTGGCGTGAAAACATATCTCAACTGTTTCTCGCCATTTTCGCCTCTATAGACGACCCACACGGTTGAAGGAAGGTTCCCAAGATTTTCGATTTCAAAATCAACCTCTCCGGAAGGCAGATAGCCCGAGTAGTTCGCTCCGGAAGCCAGTAGACTGGAAAGATTGAAAGTAAATAAGTCGGGCGGAATGCCCGAAGGATCGCCATTGGGATCAATAGGCGTATCCAATCCTTGTGCGAATATTATCCCTGAACACAGGAGTAGCATCGCCAGCATTTTTTTCATTGTGCCACCTCCAAAAATATGCTGCATGCTTATTGTAATTCAGAGAGTTGGCGCTCGTAACGTTTCACATTCTGCTTATTACCCAAATCACGGTGTAGCAGAATTAGATTCTTCAGGGTAACTTCTTGATTTAGATGATGTTCCTTACGCAGAATCAAAGAATCCCCATAGAGTTTTTCCGCTTCTTCATACCGCCCTAAATTGTAAAGGGCCCATCCTCTATCATTAAAAACCTTGGCCAAAGCGGAGACATCGTCCACTTCTCGCCCTAAATTTTCCAACTCCGACAGCATAGTCAGGGCTGCTTCATATTCCTTTGCCTTCAGGTGGAGATGCACGCCAATATTTAGCGCCAAAATCCGATATTTGGGGGCCAGGCGTTTAGATTCAATGGGTTTTAACAGCCGTCGCGCTTCAAAGAGATTGTCCATCTCCAACATGCGCCTCACCAAAAACACCCTGGACTTCACCTCAAATTCCACAATGCCCAACTGTTGAGATTCCAGCGCCACATCATAGAGACAGGTCAGTTCTTTGTCCTCATCGCCAACCTTGCCGTAGCAAACACCCAGCCAATACCTGGTTTTCAGTCTGTCCCAGGCGCTTCCCGTTTCCAGAGGCAATGCCTTCGCCTTCTCCAAAACGCCTATATGAGCCAAAACCTCCTCTTGGGTTCCGTAACGAACCAGCAACCGGGCTTTCTCACAGAGAATATCCAGCAGCCGCCCCGGCGCCTTGTGGGTTATTGCAAGGGCTTCCGCCTGGTCCAGCATCTCGCCCGCCCGCAGTCGATCACTCTCACATAAAATGGCCGCCGCATTCCACAAAGCATCAATTTGGATTACTGGCTTCTTGGAAGCCTCCAACGTGCGTTCAGCAAGGGCAAGCGCCTCCTCGGGGTCGTATTTCGAGAGGAACCACGCCTTACGAAATTCAAAATAGAGGCGATCATCCTCGGGCATATCCATCTGCTCGACCTGATCCAATAACTCTTTCAAATTGGCCATTTCATGATTATCATTGTAGACAAAGGCCAGATATTTATAGGCTTGAACCAGAACCTGGTCAGGAACAGCGCCCGTCTTGCCCTTTTCCACGATGCTTTCCAGTACGGTTCTGGCGCCAACGAGGTCGCCATTGATTTCCATGCACCTGGCCCACATATTGCGAGCGAGATAAAACTCCGGATCAAAAACGCTGCCCGCCCGTTGGAAATTGCCCAGGGCGGCTCGAATATCCCCGTTTTGAAAGTGGATGATCGCTTCCGAATAAAGAAATGACGCATTGGTGTTGGCGGAATAGAGGTCTATGGCCGCCCCCGGTATTTCATCGGAGCCCACCGCCTTCAGACATCGCTGCACCACTTCATCGGCCAATGCCCTAAAGTTCGACGCTTTCACCTTGATAATTCGGTTCTGCCCGTTCCTCGCCAGCAGAGAACCGGTCCATACATATTCCGTGCGGTTCTCCTCTGTACGCCCCCACAATAGAAACCCGGAATCCAGATCATCGAACATCTTCTGAATCACCGTATTGGATGGCTCCTGGCAAACACTGAGATTGCCAGTGAGGGCTTCAATCCGGTTGGCGGGCAGGGAGTTGAAAGAGCTGGTATCGTTCAGTCCACGGGAAACCATTTCCTGCATAATCGCCCCGACCCGCGTCTGCACACAAGGCAAAACTGCAATGACCCTTTGGTCGTTTCCAACATCCAAGGGCCTACTGGCAAGGTAGATAGAAGTAAAACCAGCAATAAGAAGCGCTGCGGTCGCCAACCAGATCACAAATGGCGCAACCCGCTTACTTTTTTTGATTTCAGGCTCTGGCTCATCGATTAGAGCCTTTTGGGGTTCCGCAACCGCCACATTCTGATCCTGGGGAGACAATTGGGAAACTCTTTTAAGAACACGAAGTAATTCGCATCGGGTTTCGGCCAGATAGTAGAACCGGCCCTCCAAACAATCTTTAACCGTTGCCCCGTACCAACAAGCCCCATGTTCCCCAGCCTCATCGGGCTGAACCTCTCGATAGGCCAGAAAACTATGAAGTCTTTTGGTCATATTGTGGTGAGGCCCGGTTCCCTTACGATAAAACATAGCAGCCATATCACTGAGCGTATACAGCCGATCATTTTCCAGTTGATAGATGAGCATCATGGTGTCAGGCTTCATCCCCTTGCCGGATGAAGCGGCAAACTTGATTTGATCCTCATGGGAAAGATGTTTAAAGGGAATCATGACCAGCCCCGGAAAAAGATGCTCCTCTTTATGTTCGTCACCAACAGCGCGAGGAAGCTTCAATGAAAAACGACCTTAAGCGAAAAGAGCTAGAGCTCTTCCAATAACCAAAAATCATTTTTTTTATTCCATCTACTATTCTACAACGACTTGTCCAAATATAGGTCGGCTAATTTCAGAGCGCCCTACTAAAAACCTCGATAAATCGAAATGAATTAACATTGGCACAAAATAGCAAAAAACACTGAACTTCCATCACAAAACCAAATCCATTTATATATTATACCCAGATAGTTAGATAACATATCGCCACAGACGCCATCTATTTCCTGAAAATATACAGCCAAAAACAGGCCCCATGCCATGCGATAAATACACCAGCATAATCCACTCAGATCCTTTTTGTTATGAGGTTATCTTGTATTTTAAATCCAGAGAATGATCCGAATCAATGGTTAAAGAACTGAATTGCATCACTGTCAAGAGCCCCGTTCCCATCTTGCCAAGCCGGCCCTCATGAATTAAGCTTGAACCAGTTCCCGCACGGGCGAGAATGGATCTGTGGAGACTGCTATGGAAGTTACCATCCCCCTGCCTTTTATGTTTTTCGAAGCCAAAATCCGCAAAGATGTGGAAGAAATCTTGGAAACGGAAGATGGGGACAATGACAGACGGATCCTAGCTTGCGCCGACTGCAAGGCGAAAATTACCACTCAGGGAGCCAGAACAGCGGTCAAAGGCGGCCATGAGCACAACTTTTTCAACCCCCATGGCATCATCTACCGGATAGGATGTTTCCGAAACGCCCCGGGCTGCATGCCCACCAGCCAACCCACAGCCGAGTTTAGTTGGTTCCCCGGATATCGCTGGCGTATTGTCTGTTGCAGTAGCTGCCTGAATCATTTGGGTTGGTCCTTTGAAGCCAATCACACGTTTTTTGGTCTTATTTTGAACCGACTTGTGGAACTTGAAGAAGAGAAAGAATAATCCTCCCAACCCAACTTCACAAATCCTTTTACGTAACATAACTAGAAGAGAGGGTGGCCCCTTTTATTCTTTCTCACCGACAGACAAAGCCCCAATCTGTCTAGGAATATGATATGGTCCTTCAGAAGGAATCGAGTGGGGAGTATGTGCGGGATTGCCGACCATCTGATGTTCGGCAAGATATTTGGAGGTATTGGTGAAGATCAATCTTGGTATTTTAAAAACAACAATGGCGCTGGCCTTTATTTTCCTGGCCAGTTGCGCACGCAATGATCTCAAAAGAAATGTAGAGCCCATTCCAGTAGTCTACCAGGCGGAGGTGGAACCGGAACTCCAGGGCCGACTGGAAAAGTTATCTGAAACCATGGAGCAAAAAAGACAAGAGTTTCACATTCCCGGCATGGCCCTGGCTGTTGTGAAGGATGATCGCTTGATTTATGCGCGCGGATTTGGAATGAGTGATCTTGAAAACCAGGTACCGGTGAACCCCAAAACTGTTTTTGCCATCGGCTCAACAACCAAGGCATTTACCAGCGCCTTGGCCGCCATGATGGTTGAAGAGGGCAAAATGGATTGGGATGATCCCATCACAAAATATCTCCCCTTCATGAAACTGGCGGTTGAAAGCGATAATCCTGACGATGCCGCCACCATTCGGGACATGCTCTCCCATCAAACGGGTTTTGCCCGAATGAGCCTGCTTTGGGCGGGTGGTTTGGATTCCCGTCGCGAGATTCTTCAGGACGCTGTCAATGCCGAACCCTATGTTCCCCTCAGAAGCGGGTTCTACTATAACAACATCATGTACCTGGCCGTGGGGGAAGCTATCGGAGAGGCCGCGGGCTCCACGTGGGATCAAATTTTGGAAAACCGAATTTTTAATCCGCTGGGCATGAGAGATTCCACAACCAGTTACGAAACAGCGCAAAAAAACCCCAGGCTTTCCAAGGGGTACATGTGGCAGGAAGAAACTGAGGAATACAAAAAACTGCCCATGCGAAACCTGTACAATATTGGACCGGCGGGCTCTATCAATTCCAATGTTATGGATATGGCCAACTGGCTGCGTTTTCAGCTAAATTCAGGATCCTTCGAGGGAAAGCGTCTTGTAGATGAGGAGACCCTGAAGGAAACCCGAAAATCGGCCCTGGAGCTGGGTCAAAACACCAGCTATGGCTTGGGATGGTTTATTCAGGATTGGGAAGGTCAGACGGTCTACCAACACGGCGGCAATATCGACGGCTTCGCCGCCATGGTCGCCCTTCTCCCTGAAAGCAATCTGGGGTTTGTGATGCTGACAAACGTCACGGCCACGCCGCTCCAACAGATTTCTGTAAACACCGTGTGGAACCATCTAGTTGGCGACCAGGACTCAAATTCAGTAGCCGATGGCGATCAGGCTGAAAAAACCGAGGGAAATGAAACGCTTTCCTTTGATCCTTACCTTGGCGAGTACATTGCCGATTTCGGCCCCTTTAAAGAGGCCGTTTTTACGGTTCAGGATAAAGATGGAAAGCTGGCTGTGGACGTGCCAGGCCAAACCCTTTACGAACTGAAACCGCCCGATAAAGACGGAAAATGGTTCTTTGTCATGACCAACGCCATTTCCGTTACCTTTGAAAACCGAGTGGGAGAGCGCTACAACACCATGCGCATGCAACAGAGCGGTTTAAACTTCGAGTTGCCGCGAAAGGGCGTGAAAATTGCTCCGGAAATCGACGAAAGCGAGTTGCTGAAGTTCCTGGGATCTTATGAGAACACTGTTTTCAAAGGCAACGCCACCGTCCTTATTAAAAACCACAGATTGGCGCTGGACGTGCCAGGCGAAATGGTTTTCGAACTCAACCTCCCAGACGAAAAGGGGTTGCGAACGTTTCGAGTGAAAAACGAGTTGGGCGTGATCTTCAATACCACTGAAGACGGGCGGGTTGAATCCCTGTCATTTTGCAAAAATGGCGAAGAAAAAGCGGTGATGACGCGCTTGAACACCGGAGACAACCGGATTCCCACCCTGGATGAAGTCATGGAATTACGAAAAATGGCAGAACAAAAAGCCGCCATTGAGAAGTTGGGAACTTTTCGGCTAAGCGGCAGGGTAAACTTCCCCCAAGCCGGCGTAAAGGGCTCAACGACATTCACGTCCGAAGGAATCGAACGATTCCGGGTGGATATGGATTTTGGCAAATACGGCAACACCAAAGCCGTAGTCACTCCGGAACTGGCCATTACCCAATCCACTTTTGAGCCTTTTGCAGAAAGACGCGGCAAATACCTCAAGCAGGCGCAAAACGAACATCTCGCCGCCACCTTCGGAGACTGGCGTGATTTCTTCGACACCGTGACGGTCCAAAACAACCGGGATTACGAAGGCCGAAAGGTGCATCTCGTGCTTTTGAAAAGCGAGGACGTACCGCCTTCCACCCTCTACGTGGATGCGGAAACAGGAGATATCCTAAAACAGGAAACGGCGATACTTATCCCAGGAATGGGCGAAATGCCGGTGGTCAATCTTTTTGAAGATTATAGAGAAGTAGAAGGCGTGCACTTCCCTTTCCGAATCATCTCCAGCAACGAAGCCAACGGAAAAACGGTAATCGAGTACGAAACCCTGGAAGCCAATATAAACCCCGGCTCCAACATCTTTTCACTGAAAGAAGAATAGGGTTCAAGGGCGGGGTGAAACCTTCACCCCGCTATAACCGTCCATGGTTTCCCATTCGTTTATTGAAAGGAAAACCGGCTTTGGGTTGCTCAAAGCAGCGAATTGGATTACCTACAAAAGGAACCCCCTATTTTTCCGCCCTGCCTACAGAAATAGTTCTGCCGTTAAGAGGTTGAAGGGGCCGACGATTGAAGGGAAAGACCTGTTTAAAAGTCTCGACCTGTTTGGGGGAAAGTGATATGGACTCTTTAAAGACGTGCCAACGAACGGATTCTGCGCAATTCGGGGTTGTGAGAGACCCGGAATAAACATAGATCTGTTCGTCATCAGGCAGCAACGCGGTTCCGTTGATTGGAGGGAGGTTGCCGGCCCCGGAGTTGTTAAAAATCGCCGTCCAAAGGGTTTCAATAAAAGGGTTCTGCTCACCCAGATCCAGGAAAACGCCGATCACTGCCAACTGGGAGGGATCCTCAACTCCCTGGTGTACGAGATGAACTTCCATGGGATAAGACTTGCCTTCCAGGCTATGCTCGGAACGGTGATGAAAATGGAACTGGGCCAGCTTGAATTTCTTGCCTGATTCGGCGCCAGATGTATAGGCCATATACCCGCCGTCCTCAAAATTGACTTGAATAGTATGGCCATTGTTGACAATCGTGGCTTTAGGATCTGCTTTATAGTATGTCTTCAATGCAACGCTTGATTTTGTGGCGTTTACGATATTAACAGGTGATTGGGCCACGCCATCGCGGCAGGCTATATACTCCTCGGATAAATCGCTCCAATGTTCCGGCCCCAAATTGCCCGAATAACCCCAAGTTGATCCGCCGTGGTCTTTTTCACCAGCGCCAACCCACAACAAAAGAAAACAGGCCATGCCTGTTCCTACCATACGCGTCATAAAAGCCTCCGAAATCTAAGATTGGAATGGTTTCAGGCATGACCCAAAACCAACTCCAGATACTGATTTCATGCTATCAGCTTTTTGGAAAAATGGATAGTTAATCCGGATTGGCAGCGGTTGGTTAAATCATTGGCGCTTGGAACATCACTCCATCTGCAGAATTCTGGCCATAATTCCGGGTGCTGGCGGTAACCCTATTTGCCTCGCTGCTTATGCTTCTCAACCAACCAGCGACGCATCCCCTTTTCGGTGCATTTACGGGCAATGTCATAGCGCTTGATAACCGGGCCTTGGTTAAAATAATTGACCCAGCCTCGGAGTATCGCATTGATCTCCGTCACTCGCTTTGATGACGCCGTGGTCAGCCACCTCTGAGGGGATTCATTCGACAGTGGCCGCGGTTTCCCATTCGCTTTCGGGGTCCATACCCTTAGCAAAGGGGAGTTGTCAAGCCTGCGGTGATTCGCAAAATTGTGCGCCAGCGTGACCCGGAACTCCGTGCAGCGGTCAAAGATATTTCGCTCGGCGAGATCAGCACCGGATTTGAAAAGCTCGATGCTCTGGGCTGCATCCATGAATCAGCCGGAGATGAACGGCACGGACAGCTTGCCCAAGATTACCTCGATGCGGTAAACGAGCAAAAAGAGGTGCTGGTGGTGGCCCCAACCCATCGCGAGGGGCACGAAGTTGCCAAGCTGGTGCGCGCGGGTTTGAAAAAAGCCGGGCAGCTCGGTAATGACCGGCAAGTGATCTGGCTTGAACAAGTTGCCATGACCGCCGAACAAAGAGGGGACGCGGTAAATTACAAGCCGGGCATGGTAATAGAGTTTCACCAGAAGGCAGCCGGGAAGAAACTGGCGGGCTTTCAGCTTGCCATGGATAAGAAGGGGGAAACCTTCGAGCCGGTACCGTTCCCGCCCAGGAAAAAGCGGCGTGGCCGTCCTTCGTTCCAGGGCTACCAGCAAAGGGCGATTCAACGCGGCTCCCGGCTCGAAGTGATAGGGCGGGATGAAGAGGGGCACGTTTATGCGAAAAATGCTGAGGGCGGGGTGTGCCTGGTGCCTATTTGGGACTCGGGAAAATTCTCAGTTCATGAACGGGAATTAATGCCGCTTACGGCTGGGGTGGGCCTGCCCCGCTTTGGTAGACACTCGGGATGACACATTAAAGC
>JBNKOV010000122.1:0-10804 GCA_050294955.1 Holophagae bacterium | reverse complement strand
GGTTCCCAAGCATAAAGACCTGTCGCTTCCCGTTGGCGTTATTGAGGAGAAACCCGCTTTTAAAGAGCGGGCCTTAAGCGGTCTGGAGGGTTCCGAGCAATGGCTGTGGGCCAGGCGCAACGGCCACGTGGCCCGCATGCGACATAACCACAATATGTTCAAGCTATTTCCGCCGGAACAGCTCCTTGGGAGCAAACTCAAGTTTTTCCCAATTGTAGACGGGAAGCTGAGGATTGCCGCCGACAATTCGGTTCAGTCCTGGCAGCCGTGCTTCTCGCAGGAAGATCTTGTTTCAGAAGCAGTTACTCGCATCAATGCCTGGTTTGAGGATCACCCCAACGACCTGTTCTTTTCCCTGGCCATTAACGATTCCCATTATTTTTGCGAATGTGAGCGGTGTCTGGCGGGCTATCAGGGGAAAACCCATCTGGGGGATTATCGGGCCGCAAACCCTTACTTTCGCTGGGCCAACGCGGTGGTGGAACGGGTGCTTAAGACCCATCCCCACAAATGGTTCGGGGCATTGGCCTACAATGAGCTAATCGAACCGCCAGACTTCCCAGTCCACCCTCGTATTGTGCCGTTTTTAACCCTGGACCGTCTGAAATGGGCGTCTCCCGACATGCGCCGCGACGGCCTTCAGCTTACCCGGGACTGGCTGGAGAAAACGGACCAACTCGGCTGGTATGACTATATTTACGGAACGCCCTATTGCGCGCCTCGCATTTACTTTCACCAAATGGCCGCCAATTATCGCGACGCGCTGAAGCTGGGCGTAACCTCACATTATGCAGAGGCCTATCCCAATTGGGGCGAGGGCCCCAAGCTCTGGCTGGCCATGAAGCTTCAATGGGATCCCAACGCCGATGTGGACAGGCTTCTAAAGACATGGCTCCAGGCGGCGGTGGGACCAGAGGCCGCGCCTCATCCCTCTGATTTTTATGAGTTTTGGGAAGATTATTGGACAAAGCGCCTGGTGGAAACCGACTGGTTTCAAGCCCCTGGGCAGTACATGTGGTTTGGGGAACCCTATTATCTCGATCTGCTGACCCATAAAGATCTGGATCGCTGTCGGGCGTTATTGGACAAAACCATCAGTAATTGCGAGACTTCCGCTCAACGGAAACGGGCTCGGCTCATTGCTCGGGCCTTTGATTATTACGAGGCTTCAGTGCGGAGTTATCTCGGCCTTGTGAAGGGCGTCCGGGAGCAAGGCAAGGGTGAAAACCACTACGTTAAGCTCAACCGCAAGCGAAAAAAGCTGCTTAACCGATTTCAGGGCCACCCTTTTTTGCTTCACCGGTTTAGAATGGATCGCAGGAAGAGTCTCAATCTGTTGGATTGGGAGAATAGGGACGCGCTCCAGGCGCATTTGGAACGTCTGGCCGGGTTGAAGAAATCGAAATCCGAATCGGGGAGAGAATAGCCTATGTGCGGCATATCGGGGTTTGCAGGCTCTTTTGATAGAGGGCTTTTGGAGAAAATGGACCGGGTGATCGCGCACCGGGGACCAGACGATCACGACAGCTTCTTCTCTCAGGAAGACGGCATCGGCCTGTTGCATCGACGTTTGACCATTATCGACCTTTCCGACAAGGGCCGTCAGCCCATGTGGGACGCCACGCGTCGGGCCGTGATTATCTTCAACGGCGAGATCTTCAACTTCCCAGAACTCCGGCAAGAACTTGTCTCCCAAGGCTTCCAGTTCCACAGTAAGACCGATTCGGAGGTCATCCTCAACTTGTGGATTCGCGATGGCGAGTCTATGCTGGAGAAGCTTAACGGCATGTTTGCCTTCGCCATTTGGGATGTGCGTGAGAAGGTGCTTTTCATCGCCCGCGACGGCGTAGGCGTGAAGCCGCTGTATTACGCGGAAACGGCTCGCGGCCTGCTGTTCGCCAGTGAGTTGAAGGCGCTGTTGGAGGAAAAGTCCCTGGCCCGGGATCTCAACCCGGAAGCCATCCACTATCATCTCGCCTACCTGTGGTGTCCAGGCCCGCACACCATGCTGAAATCTGTTGTGAAACTCTTGCCCGGCCATGCCATGACCGTGCGGGAAGGTCGGGTGGAAAAGCGCTGGCAATTCTATAAGTTGCCCTACGATCAGCCCATTGGCTCGCCCTCCGTCGAGGAGGCCGAAGCTGATGTGTTCACCCACCTGCGTCAGGCCGTTCAGCGACAGATGATCGCCGATGTGCCCGTGGGCGCGTTCCTCTCCGGCGGCCTGGATTCCAGTTCGGTCGTGGCCCTGGCCCGAGAGTTTTCACCGGGCAGGCTCCAATGCTTCTCCATCGACTTTCGCGGCGACACCTTCGCCAACGAAGGCATGGCCGACGATCTGCCCTATGCGCGTCAGGCGGCGGATTACCTGGATGTAGACCTGCACGTGGTTTCCGTTGGGCCGGAGATGGCCGATCATCTCGAAACCATGATCTACCATCTCGACGAGCCCCAGGCGGATCCCGCGCCCATCAACGCCCTGCTCATCTGCCGCCTCGCAAGAGAGACAGGCATGAAGGTTCTGCTCAGCGGCGCCGGCGGCGACGATATTTTTACCGGCTACCGCCGCCATTACGCCCTTCAATTGGAACGATATTGGAAGTGGCTGCCGGGACCGGCCAGGGCCGCGTTAAGCAAACTCTGCGACGCCGCGCCTGCGGGCTCGTCCTGGGGAAGGCGATTGTCTAAAGCGTTCCATTATGCGGGGTTAAACGGAGACGCACGGCTGGCCAGCTACTTTTACTGGGTGGATGGAAAAATTCAGAGAAGCTTGTATTCAGACGACTTGAGAGCCGAGTTGGCCCGGAGCCGACGAGATCAACCCCTGCTCAACGCATTGAAGGAGTTGCCGCCCAACACGCCGGAGCTGAACCGCATGCTGGCCCTGGAGGCCCGTTTCTTCCTGGCCGACCACAACCTGAACTACACCGATAAAATGAGCATGGCCGAAGGCATTGAGGTGAGAGTGCCGCTGCTGGATCCCGACCTCATGGCCTGCGCCGCAAGGCTTCCGCTCCACTACAAGCAAAACGGCAGAGAAGGCAAATGGATCTTTAAAAAGGCCGCCGAACGCTTCCTTCCCAAAGAGATCATCTACCGCCCAAAAACCGGGTTTGGCGCGCCGTTGCGCCGCTGGCTGCGTCACGAATTGAGGCCCGTGGTGGAAGACGTGCTCTCCCCTTCCTCACTGTCGCAACAGGGTTTATTCGATCCCGCGGGGGTTCAACGCCTCATCGATCTGGATCGCAGTGGCCGGGTAGACGGTTCATACACCATCTTTTCTCTCATCTGCATCGAACTCTGGCGTCGCCGTTTCCTGGGGAGTTCATCGTGACTTTTATGGTAAGGCCTTGGCATTCATGAAGAAAGCGCTTTTGTATTTTCACACCCTGCGCCACTTGAAACCGGTGCAGATCTTTGGACGAATCTGGTTCCACCTCAAGAAACCCCAAACCAGTCCGCCTCAGTTCAATGAACAGATCCATTATCCGAAAAACCCCCTTCAGCGCTTTGTTGACAAACCTGATATCTTCTTGCCGCCCAATGGTTTTCGATTTTTAAACGAGGAAGGCGTCCTCACCGGCAGGGATGACTGGAACCACCCGAAAAAGAGCCAGTTGTGGACCTACAACCTGCATTATTTCCACTGCCTCCAAGATCCCCAGGCCACTGATAAATATAAGGATGTGTTCCTGGGTCTCATGGATCGCTGGCGCGAAGAGAACCCCATGGGCTGGGGCAATGGCTGGCTTCCCTATCCATTGAGTTTGCGGATCGTGAATTGGGTTAAGTATTTCCTTGCGCTGGGCCGCACGCCGGACCACCTGAAGCAGTCCCTTTCGGACCAGCTCTACTATCAGATGCAGCGTATCGAGACCCATCTCCAGGGAAACCACTACTTTGTGAACGCCAAAGCCCTGGTTTTCGGCGGCCTGTTTTTCGATAAAAGGGGCCATGGCCGCGCCTGGTTCGAGCGTGGCATGAAGATTCTCATGGAGGAAGTCCCCGAGCAGGTTTGGGAGGACGGCGCCAACTACGAGCTGTCGCCCATGTACCACAGCATTTTCCTTGAGGACATGTTGGACCTGATCAACCTGTTGAAGGCCTACGGAGAAACCGTCCCACAGCTCTGGCTTGAAAGAGTTTCGGCCATGCTCCATTATTTGGAGGCGGCCTGTCACCCCGACGGAGACATTGCTTTTTTCAACGACGCCGCCATGGGCATCGCCCCTCATCCCAAGGCCTTGAAGGCCTTCGCCCAAAACCTGGGCATCCCATGGAAGTCGCCCAAGGGCTGCGTTGTGTTCGAAAAGGCGGGCCTTGTGCGCATGGAACAGGGCGAGGTGGTAATGTTGGTGGACGGCGGCCCCACAGGCCCCGACCATGTCTTCAGCCACGCCCACGCGGACCATCTCTGTTTTGAGCTGTCCTACAAGGGTCAGCGAATTTTTGTAAACACGGGAACCTCCTGTTATGGCTACTCCGACGAACGCCACCAGGAGCGAGGCACTGCGGCCCACAATACCGTAATGGTGGACGGCCAGGACTCGTCTCAGGTTTGGGCGGGCTTCCGCCTGGCGAAAAGGGCACGCCCTATCGTTTTTAAAACCAGTGAAGAGCAGGACTGCTTCAAGTTCCAGGGCGCCCACGATGGGTATCGCCATTTGAAGGGCGGCGTGATTCACGAACGCCGCATATCTCTGGGCCGTGACTGCCTGATCCACGACGAGATGAAGGGTGGGGGTTGCCATGAGGTGATATCTTTTCTACACTTACATCCGCGTATCCTGCCTCGCAAGGAGGATGAGGGTTGCGTTGTCCTTGAAGCGGACCGCAGGCCCATCTGTCGTTTACATGTGGGCGCATGCGCAACCCTGGCCATTCGGTCCTCCTATTGGAGTCCGCAATTCGGCCAGCGTCTACCCTCAAAAACGGTGACCATCACCTACGAAGGTCCTCTCCCCATTACCCTTGAAACGAGGATTCAGTTCTTATGAAAATCATGATTTTGACCCATTATTTCCCGCCGGAAATTGGCGCGCCTCAGGCACGCTTATCGGAAATGGCGAGAACCTGGACCGCGCAGGGCCACGAGGTGACGGTTTTAACCGGGTTTCCCAACCATCCCACCGGCGTGATACCTCAAGAATACAAGGGCAAGTGGTTTCAAACCGAACAGGCAAACGGATACACTATTCACCGTCACTGGGTCTACGCAACGCCCAATAAGGGCTTTTTAAAGAAGATCATAGGGCATCTCTCGCTCATGGTGACCCTGGTTCTGTTCAGCTTGTTCCGTGGGAAGAAGCCCGATGTGATCATTGTAAGCTCTCCCACCTTCTTCTCTGTTTTCTCGGCCTTCCTTATGAGCAAACTCCGCAGAGTCCCTTATGTTTTTGAGGTTCGAGACATCTGGCCGGGCATCTTTGTGGAGCTGGGCGTGTTAAAGAATAAGCTGGTGATTGGCGTCTTGGAGTTTTTTGAGCTGTTCTTGTACCGCCACGCCAAGTACGTGGTTCCGGTAACCCATGGCTTCAAGGAAGATATGGTGAAGCGGGGCGTTCCTGAGAGCAAGATTCACGTGATCACCAATGGGGTGGATCTTCCCTTTTTCGACAACGCCAGTCCGGGCGAGCTGAGCCGCAGCGCTTTGGGCATTCCAGAAGACGCCCTAATTGCGCTGTACATAGGCGCTCACGGCATTTCTCACGGCCTGCCGACCCTGGTTCAGGCCGCATCCAAGCTGCCCGACGATGTGTTCTTGCTTTTTGTGGGGGAAGGCGCGGTGAAGGCGGACCTTAAGAGTCAGGCCGAGTCTCTGGGAATGAAGAACATCAAGTTTGTGCCAGGGGTGCCCCGTGAACAGGTTCCGGATTATTATCGCCTCTCGGACGTCTGCCTGGTGCCATTGAAGGATATCGAGGGATTCAAAACCTTCATTCCTTCTAAGATGTTTGAAATCATGGCCTGCCGCAGACCCATCATCGGATCTTTGAAGGGCGAGGCTGCTGAGATTTTGAAAAAATCGGAGGGCGCGCTGGTTATTGCGCCGGAAAACGAGGAGGCATTGATTGAGGCCCTTCGCACGTTGAAAAGCGATCCCCAACTCAGACAGTCCATGGCCGAGAAGGGCCGGGCCTTTGTAGAAGCCAACTATTCTCGCGAAAGCCTGGCCATGAACTATGTGGCTATTCTGGAGGACAGGCGTTGAAGATCCTGGTAACCGGCGCTACCGGCTTCACGGGCAAACGGGTATTGCCTCTTTTAAAAGACAAAGGCGATGTTGCGATCTACGCCAGATCCACCAGCGATATCAGCCTGGCCGAGGAATTGGGTTTTGCCATTTTCCGCGGGGATTTGAGCGACCTTGCGGCGCTTGGCGCAGCCATGACGGGTCGAGACGGGCTGATGAACATTGCCTCCATGGGCTTCGGTCATGTGCAAGGCATTGTGGATACAGCCATTGCGAAAGGAATCTCAAGGGCGCTCTTTGTGAGCACCACGTCCCTGTTCACCCGCCTGCCTGCGCCCACCAAAAAGGTCCGCGGCGAGGCCGAAGCGGTGGTTATGGGTTCCTCGTTGAATTGGACCATCCTGAGGCCCACCATGATCTACGGCGACCGAGATGATCGCAACATGGTGAGATTGCTGAAGTTTCTAAAGCGTTGGCCCATCATCCCCGTGCCGGGAGATGGGAGCGGCCTCATACAACCCATTCATGTAGAAGACCTGGCTCAGGCCATCGTTGCGGCGTTTTACTGTGAAAAAACCCATGGAAAGGCGTATAACCTCAGCGGCGCCAGCGCCCAGAGCTTTGACGACATCATCGACGAAGCCGCCAGGGCGCTTTCCGTCCGTCGATGGAAACTGCACTTGCCCATTGGCCCCATTCGCGCCATGGTGAAGCTGTATGAGAAGCTGAGCCGGCGTCCGCGAATTAAAGATGAGCAAATCTTAAGACTCTTGGAAGACAAGGCTTTCGATCATTCAGACGCCCGTTCTGATTTCGGATTTAATCCACGAAGTTATGAGACGGGCATAAGAGCGGAGGCGATTTCCGCTGGCTTAGCTTCTTGAAAGTAGGCCGAAATGACCGGCGGCGGGAACGCCGAACGGCCGTTTCTAGGCGAAACCGCCGATTCAGCCTCATGGAACAAGAGGTTTTACCCTGTTTTCCCTGTCGTTGATCAGGCGATTTTGATAGAATAGCGCGGGATATGAACGCGCCCCCATGTATCGACCAATCACGCATTCAGTCTCACCTGATCTCTGGTCAGAGAAAATACAGTTTCAGGATTCAGACCTCATTATGTTGCAAATCCTTCAAGACCTCAAAAACGGAGAGACCCAAATCATGGAAGTTCCTGTTCCCATGGTTAAAAGAGGTCAAGTTCTCATTCAAACCCATGCCTCTCTGATCTCCGTGGGCACCGAAAAAATGCTGGTTGACTTCGGCAAGGGCAATCTGTTGCAGAAAGCCCGGCAGCAGCCCGACAAGGTGCGCATGGTTCTGGAAAAAGTGAAGACCGACGGCTTGAAACCCACGCTGGACGCCGTGCTCAACAAGCTGGAGCAGCCCATGCCGTTGGGTTACTGCAATGCAGGCGTGGTTCTGGCTGTTGGCGAAGGGGTTACGCAATTCCAGCCCGGGGATCGCGTGGTGAGCAACGGCTGCCATGCCGAAGTAGTCTCTGCGCCCGTGAACCTTTGCGCAAAGATCCCGGACGCCGTGTCCTTTGAGGACGCGTCTTTTACGGTGATTGGCTCTATCGCGCTTCAGGGCATTCGCTTGGCTGAGGTGTCTCTAGGCGATTCCGTTGCCGTTGTAGGTCTGGGCCTTGTGGGTCTCACCTGCGTTCAGTTATTGCAGGCCGCTGGCTGTCGGGTGTTTGGTCTCGATTTTAATTCCGAGCGTTGCGCCATGGCCCAGTCCTTTGGCGCAGAAACGTTTGACCTTTCACTGGGGGGCGACCCGGTTTCCGCTGGCATGGCCTTTTCTCGGGAGCGCGGCATGGACTCGGTCATTATTACGGCCTCAACAGACAGCGATCAGCCCATGCGCCAGGCCGCCAACATGTCCCGGAAGCGAGGTAAGATCGTTCTGGTGGGAGTTGCCGGACTCAATCTCTCTCGTGCGGATTTTTACGAAAAAGAGCTTACGTTTCAGGTATCGGCCTCCTATGGGCCGGGCCGTTATGACGCCAATTATGAAGATCGCGGCCAGGACTATCCCGTGGGTTTTGTTCGCTGGACCGCGCAACGGAACTTTGAAGCCGTCCTGGACATGCTCGCCTCCAAAAGGATGGACTCGGCTGGCATGATTACAGATCGGGTTGCGTTCGAGGAAGCCGGCAAAGCGTATCACTCACTGGGCGCCAGCGGTTCGCTGGGCATCGTCTTAAACTACAACACCGGGAAAGACCACAGCCCGAGAGACCATCGCACCCTTCGGCTGGAGTCCAAGTCTACCGGTCATGAAAAGGCGATTGTGGGCTTGATTGGGGCGGGCGTATTCGCCAAACGTCATACCTTGCCCAATCTCAAGGCCGCCGCGCATGTCGCGGTGAAGGCCTGCTGCTCGTCTCAAGGTTTGAACGCCACTCTATTGGCCCGAAAGTTCGGGATCGAGACCGCCACCACTGATGTGGACCAGATCTTCAGGGATCCCCAAATCAATACCCTGGTCGTCACCACGCCCAACAGTTCTCATGCAGGGTTCGTTAAGCGAGCCATTGCCGAGGACAAGGCGATTTTCGTTGAAAAACCCCTGTGCATTACCCGAGAGGAAATGGCGGCGATTGAAGAAGTCTACGATGCGGCGTCCAACCCGCGCGTGATGATTGGCTTCAACCGACGTTTCGCGCCGCACATCGTGAAATTAAAGGCTCTGCTCGACGTAGCCAGCGCGCCCTGCAACCTTGTGATGACCGTGAATGCGGGCAGCCTTCCGCCCGGACATTGGACGGGAGACCCGGCTATTAGCGGCGGTCGCATTGTGGGAGAGGCCTGTCATTTTGTGGACCTCGTCCGTTTCCTCGCCGATAGCCCCATTGTCTCTCTGAAAGCAGTCTCGCTGGGCAATGATCGCGAGAACATGACCCTGACCATGGTCTTTGAAAACGGCTCCAGCGGCATCGTTCACTACCTGGGCAACGGTCATAAATCCTTCCCCAAAGAGCGCTTGGAAGTGTTCTGCAACGGCGGCATCATTCAATTAGACAACTTCAGGAAAATGAAGGGTTTTGGTTGGCCCGGCTTCTCTTCCATGAAGCTGGTGAGCCAGGATAAGGGCCATAAAACCTGCATGACAGCTTTCGTAGAAGCGGTTCGAGACGGCAAACCCATGCCCATTCCCTTCAACGAAATTCTGGAAGTCGCCAACGCCTGTTTTTCAGCCGTAGAAGACGCCGCAGCCATGCGTCCCCTCGCAGGCTCAAAGGAATCCTAATGCTCAATCGCGCCCCCGTTGATACGGCTCCCAAAGACAAGACCCTTGCTGTCATTGGCAGAGGCGCGGCGGTCATTCACCCCGATGGCCGAGTGACCTACCAGGACAAAGACCTGATTATGGTCGATGAACTGGCCCGCTTTTTTAAGACTTTGCATTACGCGCCCCATTTTGTGAGGCACGGCACACCGGAATACGAGACGTTCAAAGACCTGTACACGGGTGTGAGCAGTTCCGACAACATTGAGCTTCATGAGGTCGGTGTCATGTCGGACAAAAAGGGCCTCGCGAAGCGAAAGAGCCAATTGGCCTTCTTCCCAAAGATCGTCAAATTGGCCAGGTCCAGCGATTACGTTCTCATTTTCTGGCCATCGCCTCTGGCTGTTCTCGCTGTCCTGGCCTGCAAGATGTTTGGGGTTAAACATGCCATTTATTTCGGCGCGACCTGGGGTCCTTTCGGATTTGGACCGGTGAAGCGGGTTGTGGCGGCCTACCTTGAAAAAACCGTGATGGCGCTTTCAAAAGTCATCTTCATGAGGGGCCAGCCCAAGCCAGACCCAAAATGGCGCTACATTCGCGGCAACTCCAAGTTCACCAGCAAGGATCTTTATTTGCGTTCCGACAGTTGCACCGGTGGTGAAATAAAGCTGATTACCGTAGGCCATCTGTTGCCGCGCAAGGGTGTCAAAGACATTTTCAAGGCCATGAAGCATCTGGAAAATGAGCCGTTCACTCTCACCCTGACCCACGTCGGCCACTACGACGAAAAAGAAAAAGAATCCTATATGCAGTTGGCTCGTGAACTCGGCCTACAAGACCGGATCACCTTTATTGGCTTCTTGACCGATCACCATATCCTCATCAAGCATCTGAGAGAAGCGGATATCTTTGTATTGGCAAGTTACGTGGAAGGCCTGCCTCGGGTTTTGAACGAGGCGATGACACAATCCCTACCGGTTATTTCATCGGAGACGGATGGACTGAAGGGTTATTTTGAACATGGTTCGGATCTGCTCCATTACCAGCCCGGCGATGTAATGAGCCTGGCGGATGAAATTAAACGCGTCATCTCTGACCCCCAAATTCGGAAAAAGCTGATCACAGGGGGTTACGAACGGGCAAAACGGGAGTATCATTTACCAGAAGCAGCGGAGTTCATAGCCGGAACTCTTGCCCGCGAATTTGGGAGGCCGTAACATGATTCCCTTGCTTATCATGGGTATATGCCTTATCAGTCCCTGGGGTAGAATCTTCCATTTTGACGCCTTGAGCATAAACATGGTTCTGGGGTTTGGCATCCTTGTATACGGTGTGGCTACCGGCCGGATTTTCTACGGGTTCAAAGTCTACCACTAT
>JBNKOV010000121.1:0-10818 GCA_050294955.1 Holophagae bacterium | reverse complement strand
GGCAGGGCTTTGGAGATAAAGAATGCGCTTAGATCTGAAAATATCAACATATCCGTAAGTGAGGCAAGCTCCACTCTATTGGATATGAAGAGCCGAGGACTTTCCGCTGTGGCCAGGGCTTCTGTCCACTATTACAACAGTGAAGATGAGGTCGATCAATTTTTGTCTGTTTTCAGGCATTTTAGCGCTCAAAAATGAGTTTTGACCTCCATGTCTGGTACATTTAAGAAAACTAGACGTTGTTAGCATTTTCATTTGTGGTAGAATTTTTATAGTAGCGCGCCCGATGCCGCATATTTTGTCGTAACTCCCATCGTTCTATGTCTAGGGATGATCTATGCTTGCTGTTCCCGGTTATCGAATCGATAGAAAAATTTATGAAAGTGTTTGCTCTCTCATTTTTCGCGGCGTAAGAGTCTCAGACAAATCACCCGTCATTTTGAAGTTACTCAAGGAGGCTCATCCTTCTCCAAGGGATCTGAATCGTTACCGTCGGGAGTTCGACATTACGGGAAAACTGAAGGTGGAGGGCGTAGCCCGAGCTTACGATCTTATAAAACACGGGAACTCTCTGGTGATGGTGCTTGAAGATTTCGGGGCGGAATCCCTTCGGGACTGGATTGGGCATCACGAAACCTGCATGGTGGAGCTTTTGGAGCTCATGGTGCGCGTCACTCGCATTTTGGGTGATATCCACGAGCAGGACATTATTCACAAAGACATCAACCCGTCCAACATTGCCTATAATTCCCGAACGGGTCAGTTGAGTATTATCGATTTCGGCATTGCTACCAAACTACCGAAAGAGAGCCCGATCCTCACCGCGCCCAACGTTTTGGAGGGCACATTATGTTACATGTCGCCGGAACAGACCGGCCGCATGAACCGTTTTTTGGACTACCGCACAGATTACTACTCCCTTGGGGTCACCTTCTACGAATTATTATGCAAGCGATTACCCTTTCAGGCGGAAGACGCCATGGCTTTGGTTCACGCCCATCTGGCAAGGGAGCCGGAACCGCCGTGCGAGGTGAACCCATCCATTCCGAGATCTCTTTCCCGCATTATCATGAAACTCCTGGAAAAAACAGCCGACGCTCGTTACAGAAGCAGCTGGGGCATTGAAGCCGATCTGCGCCGGTGTCTGGATGCTCTGAAAGTGAACCGCTCGGCCCCGTTGTTCACCTTGGGAGAAAAGGACTTCTCCGACCGTTTCCACATTCCCCAGAAGCTCTACGGTCGGGAACGTGAAGTAGAGCGGCTAACGGCCGCATTCGAACGGGTTCGGAGGGGCAGAACCGAGACCATGATGGTTTCTGGTTACGCTGGCATTGGCAAGTCCTATCTGGTCCGAGAGCTCTATCGCTCCATTACAGATTCTCGGGGGCATTTTGTATCGGGGAAGTACGATCAGTTTCATCGCATCCCCTATAGCGCTATCAGCGAAGCCTTTCGCGAGCTCATTCTTCAAATTGTGGCGGAGGGACAGGAGGCCCAGGAAAAGTGGCGCAAGCGCATTTTAAAGGCTGTGGGCAACAACGGTCAGGTTATTGTTGAGCTGGTCCATGAGCTTGAGCTTATCATTGGAGAACAGCCGCCCGTACCTTATCTGGGAGGCGTGGAAGCCGCCAATCGGTTTCGCCATGTGTTTTACAACTTCCTCAAGACCTTTTGCCTGCCTTCCCATCCCCTTGTTCTGTTCGTAGATGATCTGCAATGGGCCGACACCATGAGTTTGGAGCTGTTAAGGCAGTTGGTGTGCGACGAAGAATTGAGCTACCTTTTCCTTATCGGCTCCTACCGGGACCATGAGTTGGATGCTACCCATCCTTTGTTGGGCGTGATCAGGGAGTTGAAAAAAAGTTCCGCCATTTTGGAGGAGTTGAAGGTGGAGCGCATGAGCCTTCACCATGTTTCCGCCATGATTGCAGACACCTTGCAAACAGACAAGAAACGGGTGAAACCTCTGGCCAAGATGGTGTTCAGAAAGACGGCGGGAAATCCCTTTTTTATTGGCCAATTTATGGAAACCCTTTACCAGGAAGGACTTTTGTCTTTTACCCCTCCGGACAAGGATTCTCGGCCCGGGTGGGTTTGGGATTTGGAGGCCATTGAAGCCGTTGGTTTTACCGATAATGTGGTGGATCTGGTTATTGGAAAGCTCAATAAACTGCCAGGCCCAACCAGGGAAGCTGTAAAGATGGCTGCCTGTGTTGGCAATCGTTTTGATCTTGAAACCCTTGCTGTAATTCAAGAAAAGAATATCTGGGAAGCGCATGACGATCTTTTGCCTGCAGTGAGAGAAGGCTTCGTTCTTCCGGATGCAGAATTGGAGGCGGCTTCTGGTAAGAATCAACCCAATGTCTGTCATTTCCGGTTCTTGCATGATCGGGTGCAACAGGCCGCTTATGGACTGATTGACCCGTCCATGAAGGAACAGGTCCATCTCAACATAGGCCAATTGCTCATGGCTAAAATAAGTGGAGAGGAGCGGGGAGAGCGCCTCTTTGAGCTGGTCGATCATTTCAATGCAGGTCGAAAGTTGATTGTTGATGAGCGTCAGAAGGCCGATCTGGCGGCGATGAACCTGGCTGCAGGGAAAAAGGCTCGTGAGGCTGCGGCCTATGTTGTCTCTTGTGAATATCTTATGATTGGCATGGAGTTATTGGCTCTCTGGATGAATGCGCCACCCGACAAAGTCTTCGGCCAATACCCGGACATGGTCCTCTCCTTCTTCCGGTGTCGGGCGGAGGTGGAGTATCTGAATGGCAGGTTTGAGGAGGCTGAAGCCTTTCAACGTCAGGCCATCAGACTGGGGCGATCCTCGGTGGAGAAAGCGGAGATTTACCATCTGCTTATTGTTCAACACACGGTTCAGGCCAAATATGAGGAGGCTTTAGCTGTTGGGCGCGAGGCCTTGAAATTACTTGGCATCCATCTATGCGAAGACCGGCTGGAAGAGGCCGTCTTCTCTGGCGTGATGGAAGTAAAGCAGCAATTGGGCGATACGGCCATCCCCACTCTGATCCATCGGCCTCTGATGACCGACCCGGAAAAAAAGGCGTCCATGCTCCTGCTTTCCACTTTGTTTCCCACCTGCTATATATTAAATCAGAACGTATTCGCCCTACTCATTGTAACAGCCGCGAATCTTTCGCTTCGTTACGGGCATGTGCCTTCTTCCGCCATGAGTTACAGCGTGTTGGGAACCCTGTTCGGCCCTTTATTGGGGGATTATCCCACCGGATACGCTTTTGCATCCCTGGGCATGAACCTTGCCGACAAATTAGACGATCCTATTCAAAAATGTCAGACCAGGCATGTGATGATCGCCTTTAATTCCCATTGGACGCGTCCGCTTGGGGAGTCGTTGCCTATTGCAGATGATGGACTTCAGGCGGGTCGGGAGTGCGGGGATTTGCAGTTCGCCAGCTATATTCTCTTTTTCAAGTCCTTGAATCTCTTTGTTGGCGGAAAGAATCTGGAAACCCTTTTTGAGGATCTGGCGGGATTCCGGAGTTTCTGTGAAAGAACCAGGAATCGCATTGCCATTGACATGGTGATTGGTTGTCAGATGGTGCTGGCCAATCTGTTGGGTAAAACCTCGGGTTACGGTGATTTTTCTTTGGACGAGCTCAGCGAAGCTCAATTCCTGGCTGGCTGCAAAAAGTTGCTTAGCAGGCAGCCCCTTTGTTCCTATTATGTTTTGAAGGCGCAGGTTTGTTTTCTTTATGGGGATCACGAGGAGGCTCTGACCTACATTCGAAAGGCGGGGGTGTTATTGCCATGCGTATTGGGTTTCATCTCTGTGGCCGAACATAATTTTTATCATTCCCTGATTCTCCTTTCGCTTATGAAGACCATGTCTCCATCACAGCGACGTCGCGCGCTTCGGCAAGTATCGGATAATCAGAAACAGATGGCGATTTGGTCTGGTCAATGTCCGGAAAACTTCAAACACAAATACGTGCTGGTGGAAGCTGAGCGGGCCAGGAACGGGAGCCGATTCAATCAGGCCATGGACCTGTATGATGAGGCGTTGGATATTGCAGGGAAACAGGATTTTATCCAAGACCAGGCATTAATCGCCGAGCTAGCGGGAAGGTTTTGGATGGATCGAGGCAAGGTGAAGATTGGCGTCGCCTACCTCCGAGACGCCCATCACGGCTACCAGCTCTGGGGGGCGGGCGCCAAGACCTTTCAGCTTATTTCTCAGTTTCCTCAATGGCTCACTCAAGCCAGGAGACGTTCCTCCGACCATCGCCATACCGATCTCTCTCGAACCACCATTTCCGGAGAAACTTCTTCTCGCGCCCTTGACCTTGCTACCGTTTTAAAAGCATCACGAGCGATTTCCGGCGAAATTGTTCTGGAAGAATTGCTGACCAAGCTTATGGCCATACTTATTGAAAATGCTGGCGCCCAGAAGGGCTTGCTGCTTTTGGAGAAGGGCGGCGAATGGATTATATGCGCCCGCGGTTCTTTAGAGGACGAGGAGACCCTTCTGGAAAGGGAACCGCTTTCCAAGACCCGAGATCTGTCCCCAGCCATGGTGCATTTTGTTATTAAAACCGGAGAGGCGGTTCTTTTGGAGAATGCAGCAGAAAAGGGTCGGTTTATGCAAGACCCTTATGTGAAACGGAACAAGTCGAAATCGGTTCTTTGCATGCCTATCCTCAATCAGGGGCGTCTTACTGGCGTTCTCTACCTGGAAAACAACCTGGCTCCTTGCGCTTTCACACAAGATTTGTTGGAGCTTTTGCAGCTTCTCTCCGCCCAAGCTGCGGTTTCCATCGTAAATGCTGGTCTTTACGCCAATTTGGAGAAAAAGGTGCGTGAGCGGACTCGGGAGCTTCAGGCGGCATTACAGCAATTGGAGATGCAGCATTCTCAGCTGAAGAAAACCAAGGACCAATTGGTGGAGTCGGAAAAGATGGCGGCCCTGGGCACTTTGACAGCCGGGGTTGCTCATGAGATACGCAACCCTCTGAACTTCATCAACAATTTTGCGGCCATTTCATTGGAACTCTTCATCGATTTAAAGGCCATGATGTCTGAGTTGGGAGGGCAACCTGATGCGGAATGTTTTGATTTACTTGAAGATTTGAGGTTGAATGTTGGGTCCATCCACAAACACGGTCTCACAGCGGACCAGATTGTGAAGAGCATGATGGAGTTGGCCGATGAAAAGGCTTCAGAGGTTCGCAAGGTAGACCTCAACCAATTCGTTGACGAATATGTCGAGTTGGCATGTATGGGGAAACGTGGTCCCGACGGTAGTTTAGGCATTACTTTAAATAAAAAATATGATCCGGATACGGGATTTCTCCAGGTAGCGCCCAAGAGTTTAAGTCGAGTTTGGATTCACCTGATCAATAACGCGATCGAGGCTCTTCAGGAAAAGGCTTTAGCGGCTGGATCCAGCTATCACGGAGAGATCCAAGTCCATACCCGCAATAGGGGCGACCGGGTTGAGGTTTTAATCCGAGACAACGGCGTGGGTATAAAAAAGGAGGAAATGGAGAATATCTTCCATCCGTTTTTCACCACCAAACCTCCTGGGACCGGGCATATCGGTCTGGGCCTTGCTCGTTGTTACGACATTCTCACCCGTGAACATGGGGGCCGCATAGAAATTGAATCTCAAGAGGATCTATACACTCAAGTGATCGCAGTTATACCCAAGGTTTCAGGTCCTTGAGTCTGGGAACCAGCTAATTCAGGCGCGGTGTTTGATTTGAACCACAGCCGCTGTCACGTCATCATCCTCCGCCCGTTTTCCCGCCCATTGAGCGCCAAAAGAAAGAAGCGCGTCTACGATAACCTGGGGTTCGGATCGTCCATGCTTTCTGAAGGCTTCGGCAACGGCGTTTTTCCCCAACATCTTTTCATCCTCATTAAACGTTTCCGGGAGGCCATCGCTCATGATAAGAAGCGTATCGCCCGGTTCCAGTTCAAGGGTGATGGCCTGGTAGGGATACTCAATCGGAGAGCCCAGAGGGAGTCCTCTGAGTTGTAATTCCTCCACGGAATCTGAAGCGGCGCGGTACAGAATTGGAAAAGGCAAGCCTGCCGCAGCGATTTCCAGTTTCCTTCCAGTAAACCGGGCGAGGGTCATGCCCATGTACATATTGCGTAATCCCATGAGTTTTAGCGCTCTAGACGTTCTGATTAAGATTTCTCGCAGGTCTTTTTCCTGGGAGAATGCATTAAAAAGACTCTTGGTTGCGGCAACCATAATGCCCGCTTGTAATCCGTGCCCTGTTGCGTCTCCTACAGCTAGGGTCAGCGTGTCAGCATCATTGACGCAATAGTCGTAATAATCACCGCCAACTTCTGTCGCAGTTAAGGATTGAGCTGCAATGGCGTATCCTGGCAGGTCGGGCAGGTTGGGGGGCAACATGGAGACCTGTAAGGCGCGGGCTTTCTCAAGCTCTTCCGTTTTTCGGCGGTTGTCCGCCTCCATGGCTCTGGACTGAGCTTCAGCAGCCATTCTGGCCAGTTGAGCTTCCCGGAGATTGGCCATTTCCCGCTCTTTTTGAGCGGCCACCGCCATCTTGAACTGAGCCCTTCGCAACTGAAACCGAATTAATGCGTAAACAGATGCGGCAAACGCTGCCACATAAAGCGCAAAAGCCCACCAGGTAAGCCACCAGGGCGGTAGGATGGTTATCTTGAGTCCAAGCCCTTCTTCGTTCCAGACATCGTCTTTATTGGAGGCTTTTACCCTGAAAATATAGTTGCCCGGGTCCAGGTTGGTGTAGTGGGCGGAACGCCGATAATTGGCTTGATTCCAATCTTTTTCGTAATTTTCCAGATAAAAGGAGTACCGGTTCTTTTCCGGTTTTCGGAAATGAAGCGCTGCAAAATGGAGGGTGAGATCATTCTGGTTGTAATCAAGAACCAGGTCTTCGATGAGCGCAATGTTTTTTTTCAGTGGAGATTGGGGGCCTATGGCTACAGGCGTATTGAATAGATCCATTCCCGTCATGACAACAGGCGGTTGGTATGGGTCTGGCTTAATTTCATCGGGGTGGAAAATGTTTAGACCACTCACGCCCCCAAAAATCAATTTGCCATCAGGGGCCTTAAAAAAGGCATTCTGATTAAAGCGGCTGTGCTGAAGGCCGTCGCTCACATCGTAGTTGAGGAAATTTTCGGTTTCCGGGTTGAAACAGGACAGGCCGTCGTAGGTGCTCAGCCATAATCGACCGTGATCATCCTCCAGAATTCCGGTCACCACACCGCCAGGCAAACCGTCTTTTTTCAGGTAGTATTTGAAAGTGCCCTGTTCTCGATTCATCAGGTTCAGCCCGTTGTTCGCCCCAATCCACAATCGTTTGGACGAGTCCTCAAAAATGACTCGAATCCAGTTGTTGCTGATGCTGCTGGGGTCGTCTTGGTCATTTTGATAAACTCGAAAATTTTGGCTTTCCGGCTGGTAGCGGTTCAGGCCGCGCGCTCCGGCCACATAGGCGTCCCGAGACGTTGGTCCCGTTCCTACCCAGATCACGCCGTCGCTGTCCTCAAAGATATAGCTCACGCGATCACTGCTTAAACTGTTTGGATCGTTGAAGTCGTATTGGAAATTGGTGAAATTGTCGGTCTCTCGATTAAAGCGGCTCAGCCCCTTGTCGGTGCCAACCCACATCGTGCTGTCTTTTGTTTTAAGAATGTAGGACAGGAAGTTGCTGGGCAGGGAGTTTGTATCACTGGGGTCGTTGCGGTAGACTTTTTTGACTCTGGTTTTGGGGTTCAGAACCCAGAGGCCTTCATCGCCCAATCCAATCCACATCATGCCATTGCCGTCTTTTGTCACCGCGTAGGCTCCGGCCCCGCCCAGGTTTTCCAGCCCGAATCCCTTGCCCAGGTGCAATTTGTAGCGCTTTTGCTTTGGGTCGAATGTTAGGAAGGCTGGCATGTCCAGACCCATCCAAATGAGACCGTCTTCGTCCATGTAAATGCCATATATGTTGTCGTACATATGATAGCTGTCGCCAGGGAATTGGCGATAGGTTTTGAATTTTCTGCCATTTGGGTCGTATTTGTTAAGGCCTCGCGAAGTGCCGGCCCAGAGGATGCCGGATTGGTCTATGAATGCTGCGGTTGCGTAGTTCCATGACAGGCTGTTGGGGTTGCTCGCATCGTGGGCGTAACGCACGAATGTTTCAGTCTTCGGGTTGAAGCGATGCAGGCCGCTGAGGTTGATGCCTTTTAAGGTGGTTATCCAAAGGTTTCCCTTCTGGTCCTGGGCAATGCCCGACACATTATAGGCGAACTGGTTTGGAGTCTTGGGATCGTAGACGTAGACCTTGAAGGCGCCGGTTTCAGGGTCAAGACGGCTCATGCCGCCGCCCTGCCCACCCATAGGATGCCTTCACGGTCTTCAAATAAGACGGTGACATGGTCACTGCCTTTGCTTCCCGGTTCCTGGCGGTAATGTTCAAAGTATCCGGTCTCTGGATCGTACCGGTCCAAGCCTCTCTCGGTCCCCACCCACAAACGACCTTGACTGTCTGTTAATAAGGCCGTTATGGTGTTGTGACTGAGGCTGTAGGGGAAGTGGGGATGGTAGTAGAAACGGGTCACTTTTCCAGTTTCAGGGTTCATGAGGTTCAGGCCTGCCTGGGTTCCGATCCAGAGTTGACCTTCCCCATCCTGGGCAATCGCCAATATAAGATCGTTGCTCAGGGATTCGCTGTCATCGGGATTATGACGGTAATGGGTGAAATAGTCCATTTCTCGGTTGTAGAGGTTCAAGCCGTTCATGGATCCGATCCAAAGACGGTTTTCCCGATCCTCAAACAAACATTGAATTTGATTGTTGGAGAGCGAGTTGGGTTCTCTCGGATCCAGAGTGTAATTATAGAACTGATATCCATCGAATCGGCTCAATCCGCTTATGGCGCCAATCCAGAAAAATCCCTGGTGGTCCTGCAGCAGGGTTCGGATGAAATTGTCGGTTAGACCCTGATCAATGGTGATCTTCTCAAATTTAATGGGATCACGGGCAGGTTGAGCCCATGCCGTAGGCAATATCAGCAAACATAACAACCGGATTATCAAGGGGGGTTTAAACATTAATGATCCCATTTTGCCCTACTGTAAGGCTTGGGACGTCTTTGAAAACATCCCAAGATGAGAGATTATCTCATGTCTTGAACCATTTTCACATCACAACCCTAAATGGGATGATCTCGTCCCCGCTCTGCCAGAACTGGGACGAGATGGTTTGTTCAGCGTCCAAAAATAATGCGACCGTCCATGTCGATGTCGTGTTTAACTTCAAGGAAGTCCAAAATTGATGGGCAGATATCGGCCATTTGAGGTGAGTCGGATTTGATGGGTTTGGAGCTGAAAAGAATGCCCTTCACATCTTCCGGATCCAGGGAACAGTGATCGCCGGACCAGTTTCTGGGATTGTCCTCCACCAGTTCAATGGGCATGCCGCCCAGGGTTGTGTCCCAGGAAACCCTGAAATTAAAAGAGGTGGCCACACGCAGGTCTGGAGTTTGGTCAGGGTCGTAACCACTGTAGATTTCATCTCTCAAAAAGACCTTGGACACAGGTTTGAGCCCGCTTTTCTCGTGAACATAGCTCTCGAGTTCTTCTTTCAATTGCCTGCAAAGAGCGTCGTATTCTTCCGGTTTTACACTGCCTTGTGGCTCACGTCCCTCCAGGTTGATGTACATCATGCCCAATCCATAGGCGTAGGCTTTTGTGTTTTCCCAATCTACAAAGTCGAGAGGGCTGGAATTGTTCATGAGGTCATCCAGTTCCATGGGTTCGCCCAGTACATTCTTCTTTAATTTCATGTACCCCTTATCTACTAGCCAACTGTTGTAATTGAACTGATGGCGAAAGGAAGAGAATCCATGGTCTGAACACACTAGGAACAGCGTATTTTCCATATCGGCCAGCTCCATGGCTCGGCCCACAATGCGGTCCATTCGGCGGTAGGCGTCGCGCATGGCCTTTTGATATTTTTCAGCTTTTTCAGGTTCATGGCGAGGGTGGCCTTCGTCCCAATATCTCCAGAGGATATGCCCGACACGGTCTGTGAAGCTGAAGACCTGAACGTAAAGGTCGCGATCATTGTCTTTCAAGAACCGCTCCATGAGCTTCTCAAATCGAGTGACGGTGAGGTCTACATCCTGAAGAAAGTGATCTTCATTCATCATGCCGTCGCCAGAGGACCAGGTGTCCAAGGCCCAGCCCATGGTTTTATAGGGTTCCTCATTCCACAAGGTCTTAGCAAGATCTGGCGGCCAGGTAAGCGGCAGGGGTAAATCAGGATGCGGATGCACAGGCGTCATGTAGAGTTTGAAGGTTTTTCCGTCAGTATGTTCAAGGTAGAATCGGCCTGCGCCCTTGAGCGTAATGAGTGGGTTCACTTTGTAATTGAATACTATCCAGTCCGACCACTGGTCCGCCTTCAATGGGTAGCGAACCCCTTCAATAATGGGCGTTACAGTGTCACCTTCCACCTCAATGGTCATAGGCAGAGAGAAATCCTTGGGCGTAGTGTAGGGAACCCCCGCTCGTTTAGCTTTGATCTCCTCTTGCGCATCGTAGAACAATTTATTTGGAGGTCCCAGAATGCTGGATTGATAAGGCGCGCCTCCTTCCAGGTAGAAAACCTCCACCGAAAACTTGTTGGATCCTTTCTCCCATTCCAGGTCATTGGTGTAAATGGAGGGTTTTCCAACAGTGCCGCGAATATCCGGAACGACCAGGCCAGCCACCATCTCCCCATTTACTGGCTCGGCAGGAAAGGTGATAGGAAGGCGAATAATGCTGGCGGACATGCCCTGTTTT
>JBNKOV010000120.1:0-10848 GCA_050294955.1 Holophagae bacterium | reverse complement strand
TCCGCGCCGAGACCCCGAGGCTGGCGGTCACCCGCAAGCCGTTGAAACGCGCCGACTCGAGGGCACGACGGCACTGCTCGGCCACGCGGCAGGCGTCGTCGAGGTCGGTGTAGGGGAGCAAGATGCAGAACTCCTCGCCGCCGTAGCGAGCAATGACATCCGATTTGCGGCTGTTGTTTTTCAGGAACCGCCCGATCTGGCGAAGCACAACATCTCCAGCGTCATGGCCGTAGGTGTCGTTAATTTTCTTAAAAAAGTCCAGGTCCATCATGGCCAGTGCAAAAGGCGACTCACCTCTCCTGCAAACCTCTAGCAGATCGGTGCATGATTCAAAGAAATAACGCCGGTTGTACAGTTGAGTGAGCGGATCTCTGTTGGAGGCTTCTTTGATTTCTTCAAATCTCTCCACCAGTTCCACGTTCTGGCGCACGCGACACTTAAACTCGTCTACGCTAAAGCCCTTATACAAGAAATCGTTGGCGCCCACTTTAAGGAATCGGGCCGTAAGATTCTTCTTTTCCGAAGAGGAAAGCCCGATTATTGCCACCTCATCCTGGCCGTAATGCTGGCGAATTTGGGTAATCAGGTCAAATCCATCCATTCCTGGCATATGATAATCGGTTATAATTAACTTGATGCCTTCCTGAGCTTGCAACAGTTCCATGGCCTTGTTCCCATCCTCGGCCTCTAGAACATGATAGTTCTCATTCATCAAAAGCTTTTTAACCATTGCCCGAGTCGTCCGAGAATCATCCACAATCATCACCTTGACTTCTCGGTAGGTGCGCATGCGTCTTATCATTGACAGAATGCGCTCCAACACCTTCCCGCCTTTGATATGGTAGTTCAAGATGTTCATGGACAGAACTTTATCTCGCAAGGTTTCATTGTGGGAAGCAGTAAGAACCATGGTGGGAATATTGCGAGAAACCACCAGGGCCACCGCCTCGCCTTCATCGGCGTCAGGCAGGCGAAGATCGACAATGGCGCAAATGAAACGGTTGCTGGGCATGGCCAGAACCCGACTCGTCTCACTCAAAGAGTTGGCGACAATAGGCTCAAGACCAAACTCACTCTTGATGGCTTTCACAAAAATATTGGAAAGATATCGATTATCCTCAACGATAAGCACCGTTTCTTTCATTTAAGGGAGTCCTCCCAGATGTTCTCCCTATCTTAACCCAAAACCACCTAAAATACCCTAAAATAATATCAAAACAGCGAAAAGACATCCACAGAGAGGTCTCCTCACTAAACAAAAACACAAACCCCAACATTAATTAACGTCTTCAGGGCCATATAACTCTCAACAGCATTTCAAAAGGAATTCACAAAAAGTAAATTAGACAAAACCCAAAAAGATAATCGCTCATAAAACAACAAAAAGAGCCTTTAATTAGCAGATGACGCCATTAACAAGGCATCCAGCTCGCCTCTGGCCTCCAGCTCATGCAGCTCGTCGCAGCCGCCTATGGGTTGGTCGTTAATGAAAATCTGGGGAACGGACGTTCGTCCGGAACGCTTGGAGACCTCGGCTCTCAAGGCGTTGTCATAAGCCACGTTAAAATCTTCGTAAGTAACCTGTTTTTTATCCAGGAGTTTTTTAGCTCTCACACAATAGGGGCACCAGGGCGTGGTGTAGATTTTCACTTCAGCTTTATAATCATGACTCATAAGGGACACCTTCTTCACAGAAAATAGAACGCCTGGACACCGCGTCTAAGACCAACAACAGGGGAAACCGAGAAATTATTCCGGTATGCTGCAAAGCCAGCCGCATCAAGCGGCTGGCTCCTTAGATCATAAAAATTACTTAGGCCCGAACTGAGAAAACCCGGAAGAGGTTTCTTCGTAGGTAGTGAAATTTTCCTTAAACAAATCCACCAGTTTGCGGGCAGTTTCGTCGAAGGCAGCCTTATCAGCCCAGGTCTTCACCGGGTCCAGCAGATTGCCGTCAATGCCTTCCAGGGCAACAGGCACGTCGAAACCAAAATAAGGATCGATTCTGCATTCCGCATTCTCAATTTCCCCGTTGAGGATTTGGGTGATGATCGCACGAGTTGAAGGCAGATCAATGCGATGGCCCTCACCATAGGGACCGCCGGTCCAACCCGTATTCACAAGATAGGCTTTGGCGTTGTACTTCTCCATTTTCTTGCCCAACAGTTCCGCATATTTAGTGGGGTGCAAGGGCAGGAAAGGCTCGCCGAAGCAGCTTGAGAAGGTGGCGGTTGGTTCGGTAACGCCTCGTTCGGTGCCAGCAACCTTGGCCGTATAACCGGAAAGGAAGTGGTACATAGCCTGGCCAGGCGTCAATTTAGAAACCGGAGGCAAAACGCCAAAGGCGTCGCAGGTAAGGAAGATAATGGTTTTGGGATGGCCGCCCTTACTGGGCTCCAGCGCATTGTCAATATGGTGGATCGGATAGGAAACACGCGTATTTTCCGTTCTTGATTTGTCTGTGAAATCCACCTTACGGGTCTCTTCATCATAGACCACATTCTCAAGCAGGGCGCCGAACCGGATGGCGTTCCAGATATCGGGTTCCTTTTCCTGAGTAAGGTCGATGCATTTTGCGTAGCAGCCGCCCTCAAAATTGAAGATGCCGTTTTCAGACCAGCCGTGTTCATCATCCCCAATGAGACTGCGATTGGGATCAGCGGAAAGCGTCGTTTTCCCCGTGCCGGACAGACCGAAGAAAAGGGCAGTATCGCCTTCTTTCCCCATGTTGGCGGAGCAGTGCATGCTCAAAACGCCCTGCAGGGGCAACTTATAATTGAGAACGCTGAAAATGCCCTTCTTCATCTCACCGGCATACATGGTGCCGCCAATAATCGCCAGGCCCAGCGACATGTGAAAAACGACAAAAACTTCGCTGCGCAGACCCAATTCTTCGCAATCCTCGGCAGTGATGTCACATGCGTTGATAATGGTGAATTTGGGGTCATGCTTCTCAAGTTGGGCTTTGTCGGGGCGAATGAACATATTGTTCACGAAATGGGCGTGCCATGCTTTACGGGTCACAATGCGAATAGGCATTTTATAATCGTCGTCGGCCCCAGCATAACCATCGAAAACGTAGGCGCTTTCACCGTCAAAATGGTCCACGGTTTTCGCCAGAAGCTTGTTAAAGGTGTCTTCGCTTATTTTTTGATTAACAGGTCCCCACCAGATGTTGGACGACGCATCTCCCTCATCGACAAAGTACTTGTCCTTTGGTGACCGGCCAGTAAATTTGCCGGTGTTGCACATGGTTGCGCCGTTCATACCAAGAACGCCTTCACCATTCGCCAGAGTATGCTCCACCAGTTTTTCAACTGGGAGGTTGCGATAGATGGTCTTGGGTTTCAAGCCGTGTTTTTCAAGTCCGTAAGACATGGAATCCCCTTAGAATTTTGAATCGTTTTGCCAGCGCCAGGTATTTTGAAACCAAGAAACCAACAGCAGGCGGCTGGCCAAATCCACACATTCTATCACTCATCGATCATGCCGCCAAGCAATCAAAACCAGTTACAGGTAATAAATTTTAAAGGAGCATCTAATCAAATTTAGGCCAGCAAATGACAATGCCTTCGCAGTATTCCACAATACTATTATTATCATTGGATTACGCGGTTAAAATCATCAAGAACCAATCCGCTGATTTGTGAATATTAAAACGCGGACAACGGTTATTTTTCACAGGTTTCCCTCCATCTTCTTCAAGCAGGAAAATGGGAATTTTCAAAACGCCGAATACCGCGTAGGTCAGCAAAATTCACAAAAAAAACGCGCCAGCCTGTCACAAATTAAAGGCCTCAATCGTTGATAACATGCCGCCTTGTCTATGGCGTCATGTTATCCTGATCCAGTGTTGAAGGAGGTCATCGATTGAATAGGGATGCGACAACAGGAATCTTCCAGGCTCATCGTTCCGTTCTCCTGAACATCGCCTATCGGATGTTGGGCTCCTATGCGGAAGCAGAAGACGTGGTTCAAGACGCCTGGCTGCGAATGCATGCACATCAGCAGACCATAGATTCCCCCAAACCATGGCTGGTCCGAACGGTGACCCGCTTGTGTTTAGACGTTTTAAAGTCTGCGAGAGTTCAGCGAGAAACCTACATTGGCCCCTGGCTGCCCGAACCAACCCCCACTCACGAGGGAACGCCCTTGGGGGACGCCGTAGAACTGGCCGATTCCCTTTCCATGGCCTTAATGACCCTGCTCGAAAGACTGAGCCCGGTTGAACGGGCCACATTCATTCTCCGGGAAACCTTCGATTTCTCCTACCGTGAAATTGCTGAAATCCTTAAACTAGAAGAAGACAATTGTCGCCAGATCGCCCATCGGGCAAGGACCCGAGTGCATCGGGATCGGCCAAATTACACAGTGGAGCCAAAAGAAAAGGAGAACCTGCTCTTAAGATTTGGAGAAGCCGCCGCAAAAGGAGACATGGAAGGATTGCTGCAACTATTCCATCAAGGCATCACCTTGTGGAACGATGGCGGCGGTAAAGTAAAGGCCAGCTTAAAACCCATATACGGCTCCGCCAAGGTTGCGCGATTCTTCAAAGGCATCAAGGACAAGGTCCCCAAGAACCTCCGATACGCCATACGTCAAATCAACGGCGAACCTGCCCTGGTCTACACACAGGGAAAAAACGTCTTCTCCGTCATCGCCCTGGACATAAGCCAGGGCCAGATCAGAGGCGTTCTCATGGTTGTCAATCCAGAGAAGCTCCATCAAATCCAGCGAGAGGCAAGCGAGGACTTGCCTGTCGTGGAAGGGAATTCCAAAACCTAAACCTATTGGTAAAATGACCAGGTTTCTTTAAATGTTCAGCTTCCCATTGTTTCCAGACTTGATGTCTTCCAGAGTTTTTTCAAGTGTTTTGGCCTCGCGGCCTACGAAATCGGGAGCTGACTTTTCCACCAACTTAATGGCCTCACCGGTTTGACCCAAAACATCGAGCACGCGCGCGTAAGTATCAATAATGGCAGCGCTCTTTTCCTCGGAAAGCTCAAAGGCCTTGCGGGCGTATTCGAGCGTGGCCTTGTTTGCCTTACCGGAACGGAACCCGCTCCAAGCCAAACTATTATAGGTGTTGGCGCCTTTGTCCACTTCTAAAATCTTGTTGGCAAGATCAGACGCTTTTTCACCTTGGTCCGTGCCCAGAAGGAGCTGGTAGACGCTTGATAAACTGTTAACAAGGAGGCCATTGGCCATAACAACGCCCTCATCGCCCAGTTCTTTGAGATCATTCATGCGTTCGCGACTCTTGTAGGCTTCTTCTATCTTGTCTTCAACTTTCACTTTTTCAAGGATTTCATCGTAGCGACGATGATTCAACAACTGACCATACACCATGTTAAAGGTATAATTCATCATGCGATCATCGATGTCCATCTCTTTCATGCGATCATAAATCTCAAGATTCTTTTCGGTTTCCTTGAGGTTCCTGTTGAAGGAGAAGAGCCGCTGCAGATCGGTCTGGCTGACATCGCCTTTCTCAAAGTTTTCTAGGAGGGCGTTTCGTCTATTGAGCAGTTCCATTCGCGCGGGTTCGTAAAGTCTAGACAGACTTACGATCTTGCGAATGGTTAGAAAGGACATCGATACCCTTGCAATGTCCTTTTCACTAGAGTCCAACACAGAGACATACTCTTTAAGCGCCTCTTTATATTTCCCTCGCTCAATAAGCGCGTCAGTGTATTTCATGAAAGTTTGAGCATCGAGTTGATCGGATTCCAGCGCCTTTCTATAACTTTCCTCATATTCGGCCAGGAAGTCTCTGTTGGAAACCGCATCTTCGCAACTTTTTAAAAACTCGTCAGCATCGCGATAGCCCGTAACCCGGTGGGCAATCTCGCCGTCGGGATGAATGAACAAAAGCGTAGGATAGGCTTGAATACGATACTTTTTAGCCAGATCCGTTTGAACTTCTGCATTGATTTTCAAAGGAATGGTGCGTTCCTTCAGCCAGGCTTTTACCTTGTCGTCTTTCCAGGTGGTCTTATCCAACCGCTTACAGGGACCACACCAGGTAGTGTAAAAATCGACAAAAACCAGCTTTTCACCTGATTTGGCTTTTTGAAGCGCCTTCTCAAAGGAAAGATCCTCAAACAGGCCGCCCTCGGCCAGTACATTAAAAGAAAGGACAGCCACCACAAACAGGACTAATGAACGCATGCATCACCTCAATCTCATTTTTCGGACGCCTCTTGATACCCAAATACCGGATCCACAAGACCCGGGCAACCAGGACCAGGATATCATTATAGAGTGTCCCCTTTTAAAAATACGTTTAACAAAGGGAAAACGCTCATTTTTATTTTTTGAAGTGGAAAATTGGGGCCTTTAAAGGCCTTTCGACGATGCGGTCCTATTTTCGGCGCCGCTTATACGGTTTCAAGCACTTCCAGCAGCAATGACCAGAGCTTGTCTACATCCTCAAACCGCGCTTCGGTTTGCCCGAAAGACACTCTAATGACGTAGTGGTCGTTCAGATTGGTATGGGTTAGAAAGGCGCGACCTGTGCGGTTGACTGCGGCCATGAATGCCTGGGTTCGCTCATCGCTCTCCAATCTGAAGCAAACTGTGTTCAAATTTGGTTCAATGTCCAGAGTAAACTGGGAATGGGCCTTCACCTTCTCCGCAAATACTTTGGCCATTTTCAAATGCATTCGAATCTTTTCCTGCAAACCGCTAACGCCAAAACACCGAATCACCCACCACAATTTTAAAGCTCGAAAGCGCCTGCCAAGCTGTGTGCCCCAATTGCGAAAATTCTCCGCAGCGCCATCATAAGCGGTTTCAAGATAGACGGGCTGAATGGAAAGCGCTTTTTTCAGATAGTAGGGATCCTTGCAGAAATAGGCAGAGCAGTCAAAGTTTGTGAATAACCATTTGTGGGGGTTGAAGCAGAAGGAATCCGCCTCTGAAACGCCGTCCATCAACCATTCCCGGCACTCGGGAAGGATAGCGGCAGATCCGGCCATGGCGGCGTCAACGTGTTGCCACATATCGTATTTTTTGCACAATTCGGCGACCCGTGCAACGGGGTCGATAGCAGTGGAAGAGGTTGTCCCTACCGTGGTTACCACCATGCAGGGCCTCAAACCGGCTGCAACATCCCTCTCAATCTGCTCTTCTAGGAGATCGGCTCGCATGGCGAAAGTTTCCAGATCGCCCGGAATGTTCCTGATATATTTCTCACCAATCCCGGCAATCCAACAGCCCTTTAAAACCACGGTGTTGGCGTGCTCAGAAGTGTAAACAACAAGCGGTTTTTGACCGTAATAGCCTTCCTTATTAATGGGAGCCGCCTTTTCTCTGGCGGAAAGAATGGCCACCAGGGTGCCGGTTGACGCCGTATCTTGGATACAGCCGGGCCAGGACAGGCCAATCATGCTGCCCAACCACTCCAACATGCGAATTTCCAGCTCGGTTGCAGCGGGCGAGGTGGCCCAGGACATGGCGTTCACTCCAAGTCCCGTACCCAAAAGGTCGCCCAAAGCGCCTGGGCGGCTGGTGTTGCATGGAAAATAGCCGTAAAAACGAGGGTCGTTCCAATGGGTGACGCCGGGAAGGATAAAATCTTTAAAATCTTGAAAAACCTGTTCTCCTGACTCGGCGCAGGTGGGCGGCTTTTCAGGAAGCCTGGCGAGCAAATCGCCCGGTTCCAGATCAATGGGAGAAACAGGTCCTTGATGCCCGTGCTTCATATACTCATCAATCCAATCGATTATTTCACGGCCCATTTCCACAAAAGACTGACTATCCATTCTCAAACTCCATTCCGCGGCAATGAGCGCATTATTGCCTGCAACATGCCACCTGTCAAGCCATTTTCAAATGTTCGTTGTGCAGAAAAACTCCTTTCCTCACATAGACCTGAATGCTTGAAAATAGCCTAATTCAGGAATATGCCACGGAATTCAAAAAATGGATTCACCGATCTTTTTCTTGGCTCAAAGGGCGATCCCTGCTAGACTAATGCCTGTCTGAGTGTGTCTAATTTTTCACTTTTGGAGTGCTTCACAATGTATTCAGCGATGATAATAATCGGCATTATTTTAGGGATTGTGCTCATTGGATTTGGCGTGTACAAATTACTTTGCTCCCCCATAGCCAGGCATTGGCCCACCTATCCCTGGGTCTACCCCTATATCAGCGCGGCCAATACGCGGAAATCAGCTGATATTATGGAAGCTCAGGTTAAACGAGGCGAAATCCCGGCAGATCAGATTGGCGAAGGCTTTTTCGACATCATGCGATCCTCAAAAGCCGCAGACTATAAGCCAGTACGAGACGTTTACCTGAAAATGGACAAGTTGCCCACAGTTCAGAAAGGTCTCAAAGCTTTGGGCATTAAAACCATGTTCGACCTCAACACCATACCCTACCAGGAGATGGACACCCCATACACTCACAAATTACAAAGACCCTACCACTATATTCCGGGCGCTCCTGCCCAGGAATTCTACGACCCTTATCAGTTTGAGTGGGCAAAACCTCTGGAAGAAGCGTTCCCCATCATCAAGGAAGAGTTGATGAACCTCCTTGCAAATCAAGGCAAGGCATTCAACACCTATGTAGGCGAGGGCGATAAATTAATCGAGGGCTGGAACACCTTCAACTTTTATTACTTCGGTAAGAAATTTGAAGAAAACTGTGCGCTGTGCCCCAAAACGACTGAGATCATTGAGAAACTGCCTCGATTTGAAACGGATCACATCATGTTCTCCGCTCTAAATCCCAATACCGCGACGCCACTGCATTTTGGTCCCATGAACGGCATTATCCGCGCTCACCTCCCGTTGATCGTACCCGAGGGTTGCACCATGTATGTGGGCGATGAGAAACGAAGCTGGGAAGAAGGCAAGCTTCTGGTTTTTGACGACTCCTTTCGTCATGGAGCGGAAAACACCAGCGATAAGCTTCGCGTGGTGTTATTCCTCAATTTTTGGCATCCTTGCTTTAAGGATGTGGAACTCCCCGTTCTAGAAGAGCTTCGACGAGCATATGAACAGCATCCCATTGCTAAACACGCCGAGAAGTACCAGCACATCAAACGCGAGGCCAGCATTGATCTGGCGGGCGTCAACTAACCAGACCCCCCAAACAAGCTTTCGAAAACGCCCCACATTTGTGGGGCGTTTTCATTTCTGCATTGCGCGAAAATCGAAACGAGCCCGAACCGGCTCAAGATCGCCAATATTAATACGGGTCAATAGCTGATAAGTCGCGTCTTTTTCCAGGGTGAAACTGCTCATATCAATCATAAGGTTGAGAGTCGCCCCATCGCCTGGTTTTTCCGGCAGATGGATTTCCGAACGAATCGCCTCAGCAGGAGCCAATTTCATCAGGCCTTTTTCATCAACAACCATAGCCGCAACTTCCACCGCATGCTCCCGACCCTCAAGGCGCTTGGGATCAATGGTGTAAAGGAAAGAGGCTGGTTTATCGAGAGTCACCTCTTGGGAAGCCGTAGGACTCCAGACTTTTCCGTCCAGCATGTATGCTGGTTCCAGATTTCCAGATTGGGGGCGAAACAGCACAGCCCGCTCCTGGTCCATCTGTACAGGTGAAGAGACCACCACATTTCGATCCGTCAGGTCTACGTCATCGATCATACAAGCAGTGTGTCCGTTTTCCAAATTTCGGACAATGGTCTTCACCAGGTATTGACCTGGATCCAATTCCAGGGAGGCGAAATACCGTATATTGGCCTGAGCGCCAGTCGTTTTAGGACTCAGTTTAAGATCCTGCCATTTCTCAGCCGCAAGCCGCCTCGTCTCCCGTTCAACGGCAATTGTAAATACTTCAAGCTCTTCCACCTTCCCAGGCGATCCAGAGAAATAATCGTGTTGAATTTCCGCCAGAATATTCAAGCGGCCGCCATACCCTGGACCCGGCGCTTGGACCACGCGAGTTTGGATGGGGATAGGCAGAGCGATCTGGTCCTTGGCTACAAATTCAGAAAGCAGAAGCTTGCGCTGGAGGTCCGAAGTGCTTTTCAGATCGGGATTCACTAACAGGCCTTTAGTAGCGTATACCTTGAGGCCCTTTCGGTTAACCTCAACCTTTACCTTGGCCAACTCTCCCTTGGGGAGCTGAAGATCGGTTTGAATGTTCACGAGGTAATAGTTGCTGGTATGGGCTTCCACCTTTTGAAGAGGCGCCTTATATTTATTGTAGTTGCTGTAAACCCGTCCTCCACTGGAAGCGGATATGTTGTTCAACATCGTCATGCCAGATTTAAACGAAGAAAGGTCCTGGCGGGAGGTATCCACTGCATAAACAACCGTGCCTCCCCCCTGCAATGAATCGATCAGCTCGTTCATAAGACGCAAATTCCAGGCGCTGCTGTTGGGTCCTATAATCGATTTTTCGTCTAATCCCTCGCTGAAGAACAAAATGTTCTTACTGCCTTTAAGCACTTGCAAGCTCTCTCCCAAGGCTTTAAAGGTGGAAAGATAGTATATGCCCTTGTTGGTGTTGCGCCGCTGTTCCGCTTCAGACGCAGCTTTAAAGATATCTCGAAATTCACCGCCCAGGACACCCTCCAAATCGTTAAGGGTGATCTCTTCGTCCTGGTTGAACCGATTCTTCGACCAGGACTGAATCAATCCTGGCGGCGCGTATCCGCTGCGGTTGTTGAAATAGGTATTTTTCCCAGCAAAACCAAGCGTTTTAACCGCAAAAAGAAGTTGCTCCGTGTCGGAGGTAAAGTTCATCGCCATGTTCAAACCATTGCCCAAGGTAAAGATTGCGGCAAGATCAGTGGGCATCATATCGTTTTCAATAAAAGAGCGGGCCGCATCTCGCGCAAAGTACAAGCCCCTTCTGCTGTTATATCGCAGA
>JBNKOV010000119.1:0-10856 GCA_050294955.1 Holophagae bacterium | reverse complement strand
TATTTTCTAGACACTTGGGTGATTGCCTTACGAGTAGAAAGGGAGCGCATGATTGAGTATCCTATTGCAAACCCAGTCAGCAGAAAGTCCTCGATTTGGGACCCGCATGGTTTTCGCAAAATCCAGAGGGCATCTGTGGTAAACTTCGGGTTCGGGGCTAAGCCCCAATTCAAATACACGGAGCGCGTTCATGCCCAATTGGATTTCCCAAAAGCTGCGGCCCTATGAGGCAAGTATTTTTGACACCATCGGTCAGATGGTGCGCGAACGGGGTTGTGTGAATCTCGGCCAGGGCTTTCCCGATTTTGACGGGCCGGATTTGATTAAAGATGCGGCTATTAAGGCTATTGCCGATGGCCACAACCAGTATGCGCCTCTTCCCGGTGTTCCTGCGCTTACCCAAGCGCTGCAAGAGAAATATCTGGAAAGCACAGGCTTGGATTTCGATCCCAAGCGGGAAATCACGGTCCTGGCCGGCGCTACCGAAGCAATGTACGCCGCCATTACTTCGATCTGCGAACCCGGCGATGAATTTGTGATGTTTGCTCCCATTTACGACACCTATGTGCCCTGTGTGCAAATGTGCGGCGGCAAGGCGGTGACGGTGCCTCTGGAACCGCCAACCTTCCGCTTTGATCCCGATCGGCTGCGCGCTGCATTTAACGCCAAAACTCGTGCAATCATCCTCAATACGCCCCACAATCCCACAGGCACGGTTTTCAATCGCTCCGAGCTGGAGCTTATTCGGGATCTCTGTCTTGAGCATGATTGTCTCGCTATTACAGACGAGGTCTATGAGCATCTGGTGTTCGACGGTCACCAACATATTTCTCTGGTCAGTCTTGAAGGCATGAGAGATCGGACGATTACCATTTCATCCACGGCCAAAACGTTTTCCATGACAGGCTGGAAGATTGGCTATACTCTGGCGCCGCCCGAAGCAACAACCGCCATTCGCAGGCTTCACCAGTTTATTGCTTTTGCCATCGCCACCCCTTTTCAGCACGGCATGGCGGCGGGCATTAACAACAGGAACATCCTGATCCCGCCCCTGCTGGAAAGTTTGAAGAAAAACCGGGACCGCCTTTGCGCTGGGCTTCAAGCGGTTGGCATGAAACCCTATATACCGGAAGGAACCTTTTTCGTCATCGCGGATTTCAGCGAATTGAGCGGAAAACGCGATGTAGACTATGTTGTGGAGCTTATTCAATCTGAAGCCAATCTGGCCACCATTCCCATTAGCGTGTTCTACACCAATCCGGATGAGGCCCCGAAAAATTATATCCGTTTTTGTTTCGCAAAACGGGAAGACACCCTTGAGCTGGGCCTGGCCCAATTGGCAAAAATCAGGAGTTGACCCATGGCCAGAATAGGTTTAATTCAGTTCGATATTCTCTGGGAAAACGTGGATGGCAACGTGGAGAAAGTAGGAAATCTTCTTGCTGACGCTGGTCACGCCAACTACGATCTCCTTGTACTTCCCGAACTCTGGACTTGCGGGTTCACCATGAATCATGAGGCCCATAAAACCCGGGACGCGGGACTGGCCGCAATGAAGGCTTTTTCCAAGGATTATGGCTGCGCTGTTCTGGGCGGGCTCCCTGCCAAAACCGAGACAGGCCAGGAAAACCGATGTTATTTGGTGCAGGGAGATGAAGAGAAACATTACGCAAAAATCAAAGCGTTTAAATATGCAGGCGAGCACCTGAAATACGAACAGGGCAGCCAATCCCAACGGTGGGACGTTGCAGGCTTTAAATTGAGCCCATTTGTCTGCTACGATCTGCGATTTCCTGAACTGGCGCGCAACACCATCCCTCAATCCAACCTCATCAGCTATGTAGCCAACTGGCCCTCCACCAGGAATCACCATTGGCGGCATTTGCTTGTTGCTCGGGCCATCGAAAATCTGTGTTTCGTCATTGGCGTGAACCGGGTCGGCCGAGACGGCGCTGGCTTGGATTATCTCGGCTCGTCTATGGTTGTGGCGCCCAATGGCGATTTGGTTCTGGATGCTGGTGACGCGGAAGGCGTTCATATGGCCGAAGTAGAGCCCAACGATGTAGCGAAACTTCGAAAGTCCTTCCCCTTTCTCGATGATATTTAGAATCCGGAGGTTGTGACGGTGGAAAAAGCAGATCCGGTGAAAAGAGCCGTGGCTCTCTTGATAGACGCCTTCCTGGCTGGCGTGGTGTTTGAGGCGCTTGACGTTTTTCTTCCCCACAGTCTGGCATTAACCATCGCCTGGTCGCTGCTCCTCCTAAGAGATGCGCCGCCGCTTCCCTTTCACCGAAGCCCAGGCAAGAAGATCATGGGTCTGATCACCCGCCAGTTAAACGACAACCCACTTGGTTGGAACCATTCGGTGAAGCGAAATCTGCCCCTGGTTATTGGACCCGCCTCCTATGGCTTTCTACTGTTTGTTTTTGCTATTTCTCCACATTTCGGCCAGTTGATAGCCGAGATCATTTCATTAATCATTACCCTTATTTTTATGGGAACCGAAACCTGGAAGATGTTTACAGATCCGGCAGGCGTCCGCCTCGGTGATATTCTGGCCGGGACGAAGGTGCAAGAGGAGTTTTAATTTTTATGGAACGCAAATACCAACTTCTGGTTTTCGACTGGGATGGCACGCTCATGGATTCGGTTCAGCGCATCGTGGATTGTTTCCAAATGACCTTTGCTCAATGCAACCTGCAGGAACCAGCCGCAAGGGATATTAAACAGACCATTGGCCTTCCCCTTGCCGACGGGGTTGAGAAATTGTTGCACAATGATCACCTGCACATGATTCCAACCCTTGTGGATCGATACCGGGATATCTGGTTGGGTGGAACCCTGCCGCTGTCTCCTCTCTTTAATGGCGTGCCCGCCATGCTGAAAGATTTTGCCAGTGAGGGTTACACTCTTGCTGTTGCAACGGGAAAATCTCGGGTTGGTCTGGAACGGGACATGGGAGAATCGGGTATTGCCGATCTTTTTCAACACACCCGTTGCGCTCAGGAAACCAGGGCGAAACCTCATCCCGAGATGTTGCATGAAATTATGGAAGCCGCCGGAGTGGCGCCGGAAAAGACCTTGATGGTTGGCGACACCACGATGGACCTGGAAATGGCCAACAACGCAGGCGCGGATGGCGTGGGCGTAACCACTGGCGGTCATCCCGAAGAACAATTGTTAGGCGCCAATCCCGTGGCCTGTTTCAGCGATATTACCCTGCTCACGGCTCATCTGGCCGCTGAATGTAACTAATCCATGACCGCCTCAGCCCCAGAAGCTCCGGCGCAAAACCCGTTTTTTCACGACCTCAAACTGGCAGTGAAGGGACGGGAGCTGGACTATACCGAAGGCCCTATTAGCCGGTCCATTCTGCTCTTGTCCATTCCCATGATTCTGGAAATGGTCATGGAATCGGTGTTTGCCGTAGTAGACGTTTACTTTGTTTCCGGCCTGGGCAAGGAGGCGGTGGCGGTGATCGGTCTCACAGAGGCAGTGGCTACGCTGGTTTTTGCGGTAGCCATTGGCCTTTCCACGGCAGGTTCAGCCATGGTGGCCCGCAGAGTGGGCGAGAAACGACTGGACGCTGCCCGAATTGCCTCTATCCAAGCTCTGCTTCTCGCCGTGGTTTTTTCCATACCCATCACCATTATTGGACTTATCTATCCAAAAGAGATCCTGTCTCTGATGGGCGCCTCGCCCGAAGTTGTGGAGTTGGGTTATCGCAATGTCATGATCCTCATTGGCGGGAACGCCACCATTCTGTTGTTGTTTCTGGGCAACGCCATCTTCAGAGGCGCCGGCAACGCCTTCACCGCAATGATGGTGATCTGGCTGGCCAATGGGGTGAATATCGTACTTGACCCCTGCTTAATCTACGGTTGGGGACCCTTTCCCGAAATGGGTGTTTCCGGCGCGTCCACCGCTACGGTTATTGGTCGGGGCGTTGGGGTTTTGTTTCTCCTTTTTATCTTGTTCCGCAGCGGCGTTGGCAATATCCAGCTAAAGATTTCGGAAATTATGGTAGACCTGGAAGTGATGGGCCGCCTCCTCCGAGTGGCCCTGGTGGGCATGGCCCAATGGATGATCACAACATCAAGCTGGATTGTTTTAGTTCGTATAGTCGCCATTTTCGGAGAAGACGCGCTGGCTGGCTACACCATTGGCATCCGCATCATCATCTTTTCCGTTTTGCCAGCCTGGGGTTTGAGTAATGCCACCGCCACACTGGTGGGCCAAAACCTGGGAGCAGGCAAACCCGAAAGAGCCGCCAAATCGGCCTGGACCACCAGCTTCTACAACATGGGTTTCCTGGGCTGTCTCGCGATTGTTTTTATCTTCGCCGCCGAACCGCTCATTGGTATTTTTGATCGTTCTCCAGCAGTGGTGCTCCACGGCGCGGCCTGTTTGCGTTATATTGGATATGGTTACGCTTTTGGCGCTTTAGGCATGGCGTTGACCCAAGCCTTTAACGGGGCGGGAGACACGCGCACGCCCACCATTCTCAACTTCTTCTGTCATTGGCTGCTTCAAATACCCGCCGCCTACTTCATGGCCATCACCATGGGCTGGGGTTCCAAGGGTGTGTTTCTATCCATTGCATTAGGCGACGTGGCTCTCGCTCTGGCTGCGGTTTGGCTTTTTAGAAAGGGGCATTGGAAAAAAAAGGTCATCTGAAACACAGGACAATCCTCCAAAAGATCGATGAGTAGCCTTTACATTTGTCAGCCCCTACGATGTCTGTTAAAATAATGATTCGGCGTGAATGGTGTTTTTGCCAAGCGCCCTGGAGATTTATAAAATGAAAAAATGTTCCTACTCCTTATGATGGTATTGCCTGTTTCAGCGCGTTTTACGAGTGTTGATCCGAAACTCGAATACCCAAACCCCTATTCTTATGTGGGAAATAATCCCATAATTGCTACTGACCCAACTGGCGAGGAAGAATACCTGGGCTTCGACAAAAACAAACAAAAACAAATTGCAGGATTAACTGACAAAATGATTTCTGATAGTGATTGGGGTATCAGTTTTATGGGTACAGTAATCAGAAAAAGCGACATTCTTATTTTAAACAAACGGACGAAAGCTGACATGGCAGTCGATTTCAATTTTGCTTTACTAGGCTCCACTATGAACGAAGAATGGTTTTCCAGAGATAAACCACAAGACTTTATTGAAGCGACAGGTTTTTTTCAGATAGAAATAAAAAATGATAGACCCTTTGATGAGCAGAAATTTTTATCGAATTTGGTACACGAAGGCGTCCATATAACATTAGACACTGCCAACCTACTGGCTTATCTGGGGATTCTCCCCGACAACGTTGCTACGACAGATTACAAGGAGGAATTTCGCGCTTACACTATGCAAACAGAATATGCAATTGGAAAAGGCTGGAAGGCATTTCACATCAATAGAGAATTCATAGAAAGTCATATTAAAGCATATTATGGCTTGAGCGAGGAAGATCCAGGCTTAGACTATCTGGAGTCCCTACAGAACCGGTATAAAAAAGATGATTAAAACTATCGAAAAAAATAGTTTACTCAGGACGTTCCTCCTCTCAGTACTACTTACATCATCTTGCAACACCCCTGATGCGGCCGATCTGCTTAGAGATAAATTTTACAGGAGGCAAACTCGGTCTCATGGGACAAACGAAACCTGGTATCCGTTATTAGAACAAATTTATACTTTTGAGAACGGAAAACTGAGACACTTGCTGAAAGCCATTGACTACAGGCGCGCAGTTTCCTGGGAGCTAGAAAATGAGCTTAGACCCTACAACTGGGTTCAGCGAGCGCTGGAGTCGAACTATCGAAGCGAGATTTTTTCTTGCCTGTGCTTTCATGCTCGACGCAAATGTGAGAAACCAAGGCAAGATCTATGCCTGATGGAACTCGCCAACCAGGCAAGCCTTCCATTGAGTACAATCTTTCCCGAAAGCGGAACATGGGAAGAAGGACAGGTGGAGCCTATCATTCAATTACTACAATCCTATCAGTATCGGGAAATGGACCTGTTGGACGCCATCCTCCAACAGTTGCAAGACGGGGTGTCCATCTGCGATTTGGTTTTTGATGAAGAACCAAGGCCCTCATCTCCCGACAAAAGTAATTAAAATCACAGGGGAATAGCAACCTTCTCCATACAAATGAGAATTGACTTTAAAATCGATGGACATGCTTCACCTGGTTTGAACCAGGCACGAATCCTCCGAGTTATGTTAGCAGAAGTGGAAATGAGGCAAGAGTCAGGCATGATTATTAAAAAGAAAACGTTCCTTTTGACATTGATCGCCATCATATCCTGCAACAAGCCGGATGAAATGGCCTTATTAAAGGATCGTTATTACGAGGCTAAACAGCAAAACGCCGGAATTGAGGAGATCTATCCAATTCTAGAAGAAGTGTATAATTATGAGAATGGAAAGCTTATCCACATTCTAGACCATGACGATTATAGAATTGGAATCCTGTATGAATTAAGTACAAACCATTCGCCATATCCATGGTTGGATCGTGCGCTGAACAGTCGTCTCTGGCAGGGAGAAACCTTTGAGATGTTGTGCGACCTGGCAAAGAATCAATGTGAAAAGCCCAGGCAGAATCTCTGTCTGATGGCGCTCGCCAACATGGCCAAAGTGTCTTTAAGTTTGGCTTTTCCCAAAAGCGGCACTTGGGAGGAAGAAAAAGACGAGATACTCATCCAAACGCTTCAATGTTATCAGTACCAGGAAAAATCAATTTTAAAATCCATCCTCCAACAGCTTAAAGACGGGGTTTCCATCTGTGATCTGGTTTTTGAGGAACCTGCCCTTCCCTGTACCGACACGCCTTTTTGAGTAGACTTTCAGTTTCAGTATGTCCTAAAATAGAGCCATTCGCCTTGCAGGTAGACGTTCTTTGCCACAGTTGGGGAAAGGTTCACGAGCGCTGTTCGAGCGAAAGTTGCAGTAATATCCATGTTCCTTACGTATATAGGAAGTGGCGCGGCGGTGATGGATCGGTTTTGAAACTCCGCAGCATTGTTCCCAGTATGGAGCAAGGGAGTAAAATCAACCGAAGCCGCAGAACTAGTAAAGGGAGACTTACGAATGAAATTGAAAGCAATGGCACTTTTGCTGACCATGACTTTTGCGGGAATATCTTTTGCGGGAGAACTGGAAGATATCCTGGCCAAACATTATGAAGCGTTGGGCGGCAAGAAGGTGCTGGATGGCACCACCTCCATGAAATCGGAAGGCAAGGTTGTCTTTAAAAGCGCTCAGGGCGAGATGGAAATTCCTTTCAAACAGGCCTTGAAAGACGGCACCAAAATGCGCATCGACGCGACCATGCAGGGCATGACCATGACCCAGGTCGTCACCAAAGACGGGGGCTGGCAGGTTAATCCCATGATGGGTTCTATGGAGCCTCAGGCCATGAGCGAAGATGAAGCGAAACCCCTGCGTGAACAGGCCGACTTCCGAGGCGACTTGTACAACTATGAAGAAAAGGGCAACAAGGTTGAGCTTTTGGGCAAGGAAGATGTTGAAGGAACCGAAACCTATAAGCTGAAGCTGACCACAAAGGACGGCGATGTTCGCCACTACTTCCTGGATTCAGAATACTACCTGGTTATTAAATCCACAGGTAAATCAAAACAAATGGGCATGGAGTTCGAGTACACCATGTTCCCGTCCGACTACAAAGCGGTAGACGGAATGATGATTGCCCATTCATACAACCAAAAAAGCGACATGGGCGAGATGACGATTCAAGTGAATTCCATCGAGCGCAACGTAGAAGTGGACGACAAATTGTTCGAAAAGCCCGCTGCGCCAGCCGCCGAAGAAAACAAGTAAACGACATGACCGATCCCAGATCGGTGATCGGTCGCGGAAGGTCCGTTTGCCAGCCTTTTCAGGCTGCTGCGGGCCTTTTTACTTTGCGGCATGAGTTCATGCCGTTCTAAAGAATACCCGCTAAGGGACCACGAGATGGAGGACGATTGTGTTTTTTGCACGTATTGCATGCCTTGTATTTGCCTGTGGATTGTTGTCAGCAGCTTCCCCAAAAATAGACGCTAAGATTTTTGGGAACTTGAAGGCTCGAAATATTGGACCCGCTGTAATGAGCGGTCGGATTACCGACATCGACGCGCCTGCATCGGATGTGAGCACCCTATATGTTGGAACTGCCGGCGGAGGCGTTTGGAAATCTACAGACGGAGGCGTTGTCTTCAAGCCTGTGTTTGACGACCATCCCATGTCGATAGGGTGCGTCACGGTAGATCCCAACGATCCGGAAACCATTTGGGTGGGCACGGGTGAGATCAATACGCGAAACTCAGTCTCCTACGGTCACGGCGTTTATAAGTCCACCAACGGTGGAAAGACCTGGGACTTTATGGGTTTCAAGGATTCTGAACGGATTGGCGAAATTCGGGTGCATCCCAAGGACTCCAATATCGTGTATGTGGCCGCCTTGGGCCATCTCTGGAACGATCATGAAGACCGGGGTCTATATAAGACAACGGACGGCGGCAAGAACTGGGAACGCATTCTTTTTGTAGACGAAAAGACGGGTTGCATCGATGTGGACCTGGATCCCCAAGAGCCCGATATCGTCTATGCCGCCATGTGGCAGGTCCGCCGCATGCCTGATTTCTTTGAATCGGGCGGTCCGGGCAGCGGTTTATTCAAGTCCACCGATGGCGGGAAAACCTTTAATAAACTGACAAAGGGTCTTCCCGAAGGCCATATGGGCCGGATTGATTTGGATATTGCGCCATCGAGACCGGGCCGCGTCTACGCCATGGTTGAAGCGGAAAGCACGGCTCTCTACAGATCCGACGATCTGGGCGAGTCCTGGGAGAATGTGAGTTCAGCTTTTGGCATTCAATCCCGCCCGTTCTACCTTTCCACCATCAAGGTAGACCCCAAGGACTATAACCGGGTTTACAATCCCTCCTTTTCGCTTTTCATCAGCACGGACGGCGGCAGATCCTGGCCTGGCATTATGGGCATGAGTTTCGGAACCCATCCCGATATTCAGACCATTTGGATCAACCCAAACAATCCGAAGCATCTGATCATTGGAACAGACGGCGGTTTATACGTTTCCTATAATCACGGCTCCACATTCCGGTTTGTGGCCAACCTGCCCGTTTCCATGTTCTATCACGTGAGCACCGACAACCAGGTCCCTTATCGCATTTACGGCGGGCTTCAAGACAACGGCTCATGGTTTGCGCCGTCGTCCATGCCGGACGGCATTGGCAACCGCTACTGGGTGAACGCAGGCGGCGGCGACGGGTTTTGCACTTTTGGAGACCAGGAAGATCCCAATTACGTCTATTGGGAGATGCAGGGTGGCGACCTGTTCCGACTCGATTTGAGAACCCAGGAAAACAAGGGTATCCGACCCTATCCCGAAAAAGGGATGGAAAAAAATCGCTACAATTGGAATGCGCCATTCAGACAAAGCCTGACCAATCCTAAAACCATCTATTTTGGTTCCCAGTACCTCTACCGCTCCCATGATAAGGGCGATACCTGGGAGCGCATTTCTCCCGACCTCACCACCGATGATCCAGAAAAGCAAAGACAGGAACAATCGGGCGGTTTATCTCTTGATGTCACCACGGCAGAAAATCACTGCACAATTATCACCATCTCGGAATCGCCTCTGGATGAGAATATTATTTGGGCGGGCACCGATGACGGCAACTTGCAGGTGACCCGCGACGGCGGCAAGACCTGGGAGAATACGGTTGCCAATATTGAAGGCCTGCCGCCCCATACCTGGGTATCTTTTGTTTCCGCCAGTCATCATGAAAAAGGCGTTGTTTTCGCCACATTTGACGGACATCGCACAGGAGATAAAACGCCCTATGTTTACCAATCCAACGATTTCGGCAAAACCTGGAAATCACTGGTTACCGAGGATATAAAGGGTCACTGTCACACCATCATTCAAGATTCTGTGAACCCAAACCTCCTCTTTCTGGGAACCGAACGTGGGCTTTTCATCAGCTTTGACCAGGGAGCTGCCTGGACCTGGTTCCGCAACGACATTCCAGAGGTCTCTATTCGTGAGATGACCATACAGGAAAGAGAGCGAGACCTGCTTCTTGCTACCCATGGCCGGGGCATTTATGTTTTAGATGATATCACCCCGTTGCGTCATCTCACACCTGAAACACTGGAAGAATCGGTAGCCATTCTGCCTTCTCGCCCCGGTAGGGCGGAAAAACCCCGACAAATCCAGGACTTTCAAGGGGCCGGGTATTTTACAGGGGAGATTTCCCCCGCTGGCGTCCAAATCACCTACTACCTTAAACGCCGCCACATGTTTGGCGATTTGAAGCTCGAAATTTACAACGACAACAATGAACTCATAAAAACCCTGCCTGCAGGAAAACGCAAGGGCCTGAACCGTGTGAATTGGAATATGAGGCGGAATCCCCCAAGGGTTGGAAGAGCCTCAGGTCTGAACATGAAAAGCTTTTTCGGGCCATATGTCCGAGCGGGAAATTACAAAATTCGCTTGATCAAGGGCAAAGAAACCAGAGATATGGAGGTAGCGCTTCTTCCTCCTCCCAATTCTCGCTTCACCCAAGAAGAGCGCGACTTGCAACAAGACGCGTCCGATAAACTCTATGTCATGCAGGAAGATGTAAGCTTTCTCGCTGACCAGATTCTCAATCTGAAAGATCAATGCGCCGAACGATCAAAAGCTCTGAAAAAAGGATCGCTTGTCAAAAAATTAAAGGAACGAGAAGACGCCCTGGGCAATATTCGCCAGGATCTGGTTGCCGAAGGAGCCAGCCTATTTGTGAATCTGGAGCGGTTCCGCGATGAAGTGATC
>JBNKOV010000118.1:0-10867 GCA_050294955.1 Holophagae bacterium | reverse complement strand
GCGGTCTAGGTCGCGAAAGATGCAAGTGCCTGGATTTAAAGCGTATTTTTGTTATCGAAAGTAATGGTGCAAAATATTTTTGCTTTTATTGATGCTAACCCTTGCAATCTATCAAAATTTGACACATAGTTTGACTATGCTGCAATCCGGTACTGGTGAACGCCCAGTTATTAATCGGTATTTATGCTGCAATGACATGATAGATTGGGTATACCCATAAAATATAAATTGGGTTGGTTAAACCCTAAAGAGGAGTGCAAAAGGTGATTTTATCCCTCGCAGTCGTTTTAATGATTGATTATACACTTCAGTTAGAGACTTCTTTTAAAGTTCCCGAACTGGAAAAGCCTTATTACTTCGATGCAAGTCCCGAACGTTTGTATATATTGGATATTGCCACGAGCCATGTGCATTACTGGGACATGGAAGGCAAGTACCTGGGTAAGTTTTCCAGAAAGGGAGAAGGTCCTGGCGAGCTGCTTACACCCGGACAAGTTATTTGTTTCAAAGACATGATCATGGTCATGGATACCGCCGCTGGCAAGGTCCACTACTTCGATGCTAACCACCAGTTCATTAAAAGCAAGCCCATGGTCGGCAGATCCATTCTATGGAAAACCAATGAATATCTGGTGGTTCACCAGGCATCTACGTCCATAGGCAAGGAAAAGACCTTTCTCACGGACGAGTCCTTCACTCCGGTGAAGACGCTGGGCGAGATCAAGTATAAAAAATATGAGTGGCTGGACAAGAAGCGCTATATTTTCAGGCCCTTTGCCAACGAGTTTCGGCCCGCATCCGCTTCCAATCGCATCTATCTCGGTCAGAGCCAGAGCAACGCCGTCAAGGTGTTCGACGGGAAGGGCAACTTGGAATCGGAATACAACATCCCAGTCGTCAGGCGAGATCTGCCCGAAGAGGAGAAGGAGCTTTATCGCAAAGCCTTTGCGTCCCAACCCGCAACCCTGGAATTCGATGAAGCGCCCTATGTAGATCGCATTATTGCCTTTGACAATATGGTCGTGGTCATCCAAGACGCAAAGGGTCAGGTTTTTGATCCACATTTCAAGAAACTGGGCGACCTGGACGCCTATCTTGGGAATGCGGAGAACATGATTGCCTTTCGCGCTATTGGCGATCTCTTGTACGTTGTTGAGTATGGTGAGGAGCAGGACCATCTTATTCGGTCTTTTCGGATTATCCCGAAGAAGGCCGACGCCAAATAGGTTGCTCCATTTTCCTGGGGTCGGGGTTCCCAAATCCTGGCCCAACTGCCTAACATTAAACAATTAAGTCAGGAGTTCCAGGAGTGTATCCCGATCCAGTTTCTCCAAAACCTCTTCGTCCCACAAGCCTCTGGCGAGCAGTTTTTTACGGGCCTGGAGTTTGAGAATTTTTTCTTCCACGGTTCCTTCTGACACCAGTTTGTAGCTGAACACCTTTTGGGTTTGGCCAATGCGGTGGGCTCGGTCCGTGGCCTGGGCCTCTACCATGGGGTTCCACCAGGGATCCAGGTGGTAGACGTAGGAGGCCTTGGTTAGGGTTAATCCAGTTCCGCCCGCCTTTAAGCTGATAAGAAAGACCGGGCGCTCTCCGTTTTGAAATCGGTCCACCAGTTCGGATCGGTTTCTGGTCTTACCGTCCAGGTAGAAACAGGGCATGTCCTTTTCTTCCAGCTCGAAACGCACCCTTTGCAGCAGGCTGGTGAATTGGGAGAAGACAAGTGCGGCGTGTCCCTCTGCGGTCACCTCTTCCAATTGTTCCATGAGGAAGGCCAGTTTATTGGAGTCTTCGCCAATTCGCAGGTCATCCACAAGGCCGGGATGACAACATATCTGACGCAAGCGCAAGAGTTTGGTAAGAATGGACAGTGCATTGTCCGACTGGGCCTCGGCCCTTGCGCCGCGCAAATAGGTGGTGTAAAGGTCCATTTGGCTCCGTTGCATGGGCAGGGAAACCGTGATCTCCTGTCTGGCGGGCAGATCTGGCTCAACCTCGGTCTTCAAACGCCTCTTCATAAAGGGGCCGGTTTGGGCCTTAATCGCTTGGAACGTGGCGCTTCCCGGAATAGAAAGGGCTCGCCACTGCTCCTCATCGCCCAGATAACCCGGAGCCAGAAATTGGAAAATGGACCACAATTCAAGCAGCCGGTTTTCCACGGGCGTGCCCGTTAACGCAAGCCGATGCTCACACCACAGCTCACAAACCGCCCGCGCCGTTTGCGACGAAGGGTTCTTGATAGCTTGAGCTTCATCCAAGGCCGCGACCTGGAATTCCACATCGTAAAGCAATTCAAGATCACTGCGCACCACACCATAGCTGGTTATGACAAGATCCGCTTTTCCAAGACCTTCTGCATCTTTTGTTCGGCCCGGGCCGTGGTGAATGGTCACTTTGCGATGGGGCGAAAAGGTCTCGCATTCTCGCGCCCAGTTCTGCAAAAGGCTGGTGGGCGCTACAATCAACTGAGGCAGATCGCCGCGCACGTGATCGAGATAAGCCAGGGTCTGGATAGTCTTCCCCAAACCCATGTCATCGGCCAACAAGCAGGGCTCGTTTCGTTGGTGATTCCCCAACATCCATTGAACCCCTTCTTTCTGATAAGGCCTCAGTTTGGCGTCCCAGAACGGCTTTAAGGCTGGAGGCTCCACTGGGTCCTTTGGCGCCATCATCCGGGAAATCAGGGCGTTCTGAGCCTCGATATCCGTGTGAAGCGTTTGAACGCCTTTCAAAATGAGGTCATTGGTTCGGATTTGGGCCGTATCAATATTCAAGAGACGACCATCCGCCAGCCGCACGCCGCGCTGTTGGTCGCTCAAACCACCGGCCAGGGTTTGATGATCAAAAATCGATTCGCCCACCTGGTATTGGGGACGTCCCCCCTCCCAGCTCACCGACATATCTTGATGGGAAAGTCCAAACCACTCATCCACATTTTTACGCATAACCCGCCATGATTCAGGTTCATGCATTTCCTCTAAAAACCGGGCCGCCCCCTGTTCCCTAATGCGAAAGCCCGCATCTCGCCATGGGCATTTAACCGAACGACTTTCCTTAAACCAACGGTTCAGCAAAGTCCTGGAAACATCTAACACCTTTAAGGGCTGACCCTTCAGCAATTGTAGCGGTTGGTCCAAATCCTCAAGGGCATAGAATTCATGATTTCGCCAGACCCCGAACTGCCCAACCAAATCTCTTCGGTCCACCGAAAATTGTAAACCCGCTTCCTCCGGGTTGCGGAGCAGCTCCGGTTTGGCTGTGAGCCATTCAATGCGGTGCTTCTGATCGAGGAACGGCTTTAAATTCTCCGCGGTCAGGGGTTTGGACCCAGCGCTCAATCCATCGAGATGCTGAAGATCGGGCAAATAGCCCGGAAATCTGCGGATCACCTGTTCCTCAACCAAATAGCCTGGCCAGCCTGGCGCAAAGACTCCTGTCGTGGAGGGCGCGGGCGTGGCCTGCCAGTGAATGGCGCCATTCCTGATGGACACCTCCAGCTTGGGGCTCTCTTTCAAGGACTCCCATTTATAGGCCTCGCCATTGGGATGATGCAGCTCCAATTGGTGGGCGGCTGAAAGAAACGGGGCCAAATCCTTTCGGTCCATTTCAAGCACGTGCTCGTTGCACTCGGCTAAATCCTGCAGTAACTCCAAAGCCTGTGGATTCAAGAGTTTTTCGCAACTCTCGGGCTGGCTTTTCAGGGGATTGTTCAGAAAATGGCCGGTGGAAAGACTGCGAACCATGATCCGAGCCCCGGAAGCGTGGAATTCTGCAACTATCTGATATCCCACGCCGGAAACAGTTTGGGGAGCTGTGCGCTCAACACGGTAAACAGGTTTACTTCCAAGATGATGGAGACAGAGCACCAGAGCGTGAAGACACCAGTTTCCCTTGCCGTGAATGCGGCAGTCCACCATGTAACGCTTGCCGCGGTTGGTAATCTTCACATATGCGGGTTTTTCGGTAGACGGCGGCGCCGGTTTCACGCCCCCTTCCAAGCGTCCCTTAGAGTTAAAATGCAAATTGGAGACAGAGTCCAGGTCCATGGCGTTGCGGGCTTCCTTCACCGCCGCCTCGGAGGTGAACTTGATCAGGGTTTCCATATCGATCATAGCGACGCTCCTTGAACTCTGTTAACGTACTGAATTTGAACCCAATCCCCCGAGAACGAGACATGGGTCACACCGGCAAAATCCACATTCAGCCGAAAGGCCGTCTCAAGTGAGATGTCCAATACATCTGCAAGGAAGGCCCGGATCCAGCCCGAGTGGGTAAGAATCATAGCGTCTTGGCCCGCATTTTTCAAATCCGCAGTGAAGGCCCGCTGTCGGTCCATCAGTTGTTGCCCGCTCTCTCCTCCCGGCGGGGAACCATTCACCAGGTCCAAAGACCAGGCCCGGGTTTCCTCTTCGGGCAACTCGTTCCAAAGCTTCCCTTCCCACAACCCGAAATCCAGCTCCACCAGCAGCGGATTCACAACGGGTTGTCCGTCCCCCAACAGATTTGCAGGCTCCAAGCAACGGCGCAGGGGACTGGAATACACCACAGAAGTCTGGGGCAGTAGTTGTTTCATACGCTCAAATGCAGCCTGCCAACCCGGTTCCAGGGCCAGATCGGAGCGGCCATAGCAAAGGCCGTCACAATCGGCCGGCTTGGGATGACGAATCAGGAAAAGTTCCATGACAACCCCAATAAAGTGAGATAGGTTAACAGCTCGCTAACCTGCTGAACCGCGCCAAGACAATCCCCGGTATAACCGCCAATCCATTTCTCAAAATAGCTCTTCGCCCATATAACGACAACAACGACAGGGACAAGAGCCCACCAGATCCGAGGATCGGGATAGAGAAGGAAGGGGGCGAGACCAAAGACACAAGCCACAACAAACGCGAAAGCGCTCATCTGAACCGCGAGCGGCTTCGATTTGCTCTCCAAATCCTTGCGAGCGTAGCGCCCAAACCGGATCAAGGCCGTGGAGGCGAGGCGACTGAAGGCATGGGCCGCAAACAAAGCAGGCGCGATTAATGGGGCCGGGAGACGACATAAGCAGAGCCATTTCAACGCCAAGGCCATCACCAATCCCACAGCGCCAAAGGTTCCCAGCCTGGAATCCTTCATGATATCCAAAATCCGATCCTTCTCCCAGCCACCGCCAAACCCGTCGCAAGCGTCTGCCAAACCATCCTCGTGGAAGGCGCCCGTTAGCAAAAGCGAGGAAACCATGCTCAGGGCCACCGCTACCTCAAGGGGGAATATCATTCCAGCGGCCAGGAAGACCCCCGCCGCCAAACCGCCTACAATCCAACCCACCAGGGGAAAGTACATAGAAGCACGGTTCAGCCGTTCCGGAGACCAACCCGCCTGAGAAGGAACGGGAATGCGGGTGAAGAACATCACCGCATTGAGAAAAACAAGGACCTGTTCACGCATGGGTCACAGAAGAGCTGACCCCAGCGCTCTCGAAGGAAGCCATGCCATTTAGAAAGCCAACCGCAGACTTAACAAGAGGATATACCAGAGCGGCTCCGGTTCCTTCACCGAGTCGCAGACCCATCTTCAACACGGGTTTCGCACCCAGACTCTTTAACATCAACTTATGGCCCTGCTCGTTGGATTGATGAGAGAAAATGCAGTAATCCACCACAGCGGGCTGAATTTTAGCAGCGGCGAGGAGCGTAGACGTAACAATAAAACCATCCACCAGAATCACCATTTTTCGGGAGGCCGCCTCCAACATGGCCCCGCACATCATGGCGAGTTCAAAGCCGCCAAACTCACAGAGCACGTCAAAAGGATCCGTGGGCTGTACTCGGGCCGCCGCCCGAAGCAGGATTTCCGTCTTACGCGACACCCCAAAGTCGTCGAGGCCCGTGCCGCGCCCCACACAATCCTCCAGGGGAATGTCGCAAAAACGGTGCATGAGCAGGGCGGCGGAAGACGTGTTGGAAATGCCCATCTCCCCAAAACCCACGATATTACATCCCTGATTGTGGATTTCCTCAATCAAGGCCGCCCCATGGGCCATAGCGGTTCGACACTGGTCGGGCGTCATGGCGGGTTGATGGAGATAATTCGCCGTGCCCATAGCCACCTTGCGGTTGATGAGACCGGGACCGTCCTCAAACTCAAAATTCACCCCGGCGTCCACCACCAGCAGTTTCATTTCATTTTGTTGGGTGAACACGTTGATTGCGGCCCCGCCGGCGAGATAATTGTAAATCATCTGCCGGGTCACTTCCTGAGGGTAGGGACTGACCCCTTCCGCAGCAATCCCATGGTCTCCCGCAAAAACCAGAATGTGGGGATTGGAGAGCGTTACATCGAGACGTTCCTGAATACGCCCCAGCCTGAGGGCCAGGTCTTCCAATTGGCCCAATGACCCCAGAGGTTTGGTTTTTCCGTCGATTTTTTGAAGAAGCGCCATATCCAATTCATGAGATACGGGTGATACGGTTTTAACCAGCACAACAACCTCCGTGCATCCATATTGAGCCATCAGCATAGCAGGAAACCCGAGCGCCGTGAACAGAAAAAATAAGGGATATTTTGCCTGGCCCAGGTTTGAGAAACAGAGGGAGAAAGCGCCCAAAACCAGTCATCAGACCAGATAGAACAGTGCTAGAAACCCAGGTGAGAGGGATGGCGATCTCAACCCTTTCTCATAAAAAACCAACCCCTGGCTCAAAGAGCAGCAAATCAGGATTTGGCGGACATTTCCCATTTTGAATTCTTAAAACGATATGCGTTATCATGAAATTTTTAACTCTATGCTTTGAATTTGTGGGAATCTTCTCTATTTTGAGCGATTGAGACCCCCTTTTTGGGGTGAACGACACCCCGTTCGTTTAAAAGAAGTCGTTTTGCTGTTGAGCCACAGCGACAATAAAATCTCACTCCCGCTGATCACCCAAAACCAGAAATTCTCGGAAAGCCTTGATATCGTTCATTGCCGACTTACACTGAATGATGGGAAGCAAGCCTCTATTATCAAACTCTCTCTCAACAAATAAGGGCTCATGCGCCGGGACAGCCCTGTTTTTATGGCGGCGATCTTCCAGATCGACCGGACATTTAACCCCATGCAACCTCGTGCCTCTGTCCCAGGGCTCCGAAACCGCGACCTAACAAATCGCCTGGTATATGATACATACATGTGAAATTCCATTCCGGACGCCCTGGAAGGGCCGTGATTACAAAGCCCAGGGCCATCGGCCCTGGGTCAAGGTTCCGTTAAAATCCAGGCGCCCTGAAAGGTGCGCGATAATTATTCCTCGCAACGTGTTGCCTCATTTAATAATGTTACCCTAAATTCGGTGCCTTTTTCCACTTCAATTTCAGCCTTTCTGGACCTACAATTTGGGGTTGTGCGGGTCCTGAGGTACAGTTGCATTGCCCACGCTGGAGTAGGAATTGCGAAGAGATGGGACTAGGGCCGAATCTTTTTATCGATGGCAAAAAACCTTTTTTGAGAATGGAGCTAAGGCCTTCGAGACTTCCAGAAACACAACCACCGACGTTAAAGATCGCCGTATCACCGCATTGAAGGCGAAACTGGGGGAGAAAGACGGGGTTATCAGTGAACTGGTGACCGAGTTGATCCAGTCAAAAAATAACAATGGGGACCTTTGAAAGGTAAATGGGTGGAGCCGGATGTTCGTGACGCCATCGTGGATTTTGTGGGGCACTGGAAGGGGAAGACAGGCCTGACCATCAAACGGCTGACAGGGGAGATCGGCCTGAGTCAGCCCAAGTTCAGCTCCTGGAAAGAACGGTATGGAAAGGAGAATGAACACAACAGAATGATCCCCCGTGATCATTGGCTGGAGGATGGGGAAGTTCAGGCAATTCTTGATGGTTATAGAACATCCGGAAATGGGTTACAGGCGACTGACCTATAGGTTGATGGATCGAGAAGAAGGGCATGTAGCGGTGAGCCCGTCAACCACCTACAACGTTCTCAAAAGGGCGGGTCTGATGGGCGTTAAGCCGAAGGAAATCTCCAAGAAAGGAAAAGGACGTTGAGTTGGTGATTTTGCGGGCGAAAGAGTCGAATCCAGAGGCAAAGCCACGTTTGATCACGGATAATGGGCCACAGTTTGTCGCTTGTGACTTCAAAGAGTTTGTCAGACATGTCGGCATGACCCATGTTCGAACCCGGCCTTATTACTCACAAAGCAATGGAAAAATAGAGCGATGGCATCAATCATTGAAAAAAGAGTGCATCCGACCCAAAACCCCCATCTCGTATGACGACGCGGAACGAGTGGTGGCCGATTATGTAGTCATCTACAATACTCAACGGCTGCACAGCGGGATTGGGTACATAACCCCTTTCGACAAGTTGGCGGGAAAGGCGGAGGTGATTCACGCCAAAAGGGAAAGACGTCTGGACCAGGCTCGTTGGAACAAGAGTCGACGTCGGAAAGGTCAACCAGCCGTAGCGGCCTGACATTCTCCTGTTTCAGGATTTCACCAGAGGCCACCACATCAGGCAAGGGGCTAAAAAAGTGATTATTCTTGGGAGCTTGCGACCTTGAAAAATCACTTTTTTCGACCCGGTCCTTGACCAGGTTGGGTGCCGTGCTAAGCTGAAATAAGGCCGAGGGGAAGCCTCTTCCTCCTGTTTCAGTCTTTCCCGTCGGCCTGTCTTCCATCTGCACGGCGGACCCCGACCTTGTCAAGGATGCCGGTCAACCTGAACCGGTCCACCCGCTCTGCCTTTCTCCAAGGTTTTCCTTGACGTCACTTTCAAATCTATCTTAGCATAGCGTCAACAAATTACTATTCACGCGTGAGCAGCACACAGTCGTTCTACGGACTCCTTACAATCAGGATTCGAGTTGCGCTTTGGGCGACGAGTTTAATCTCGATCACATCAAAATCCCGGGAAGCTCCTTAGCCAAAAACCAACTCTTTAGCCAGGCGCCGACGCCATTCACGAACGCGGCGTTGGAGCGTTCTTAGCTGTCCGTTTTGAAATTGGCCTGGGTATTTTGCTTGTAGCTCCAAAAATAATTCCTTTGCTGGAATATCTGGGTTCTGCTCCAGGCTTAATAAGATTTCAGGCCAAACACTTTCGTATGGGTTTTGCCTTGTCCGCCACCACCGCTCTTTGGATGGCTCCTGCATGTGGGTTGGCCTAACCTCATCTCTCTTCCACATGTTTGGAAGTTCTTTTAGAAACCTGGAAAAATCCTTGCTGGCCATTTCTGAACGATTGGTCGATATCGCCTGTATGGCCGCTTGACCTTCCCGAATGGTGTAGAGTAAGCGCACTGGATCTAGACTTTTCATCTGGCCCTCAAAATCCATCTTCGCTTTTCGTGCATCCTTCAAGCAGTTAACAACTCGGTTGCAGGGTGTCTCAGGGGGAAAGTAGGACTTTGATATTTTGCCGCCTTGCCGCTCCTTATGTCGAAGCTTGAAAGATGGCTGAAAGTAATTCACATACAACCTGATTGATTGAAATAACCGAGTCATTGCCTGGCAAGCGACAATTCCAGATAATCGACCATGGCCCATAATACGCCTTATGACAGCGCCATTTTTCTGTTCCACCCAGGCCTGATCATTTTTTCGATACGGACGCGAACGTGTAAATTCAATACCATTCTTTTGGCAAAACGCCACAAGGGTTTCATTGATGAAGGCACTGTCATTATCTGAATCTAAACCCTTTAGAGGGAAGGGCAACCGGTGCATGATCTTTTTCAAACCCTCTACGACCAATGTCTGCTCGCGCGCAATCAAGGGAACAAATTCGGTCCATCCTGTGCATACGTCGGTACCGACCAATGTGTGGATAAAACGACCCTTCATCGATCCACCACAATGGGCGACGAAGTCAATTTCCAGATAGCCCGGTCCAGGATTTCCCCAGTCTGAAAAGGTTCGAGTAGGAACCCTAGAGCTCATATTCTTAGCTCTCCGCTTTTTCCGTTTTCTTCGATTGCTCCTATGGGGACTCAAGAGTCGGTCAATCGTAGATGGGCTTATCTGAAGAAGCCGTGTCCGAATCATCGGATCGACGGAAAGGTGTCCAAACCGTTCCATCGAATCGAGCAAGATCGGAATGGATGCTTTAAGCCGCTTGCTGCAAATGCGGTCCGAGGTCTCCCAGAGGACCAACAGCGCCTCCTTCACGGCCAGGTTATAAATCCGTTCTCTTTTCCTTGGCGGGGCAGGGCCGCATGAATTGACCATTTTTCCCAATAACCTCCGAATTAGATATTTTCGATGATACCCTGTCAACCCAACCAAATGGTCAAGAATCCTTGTCTTTTGAGCTCTAGTAGCGATGGAATACCGTTCTCGCGAGGCCCTGATCACCTCTTCACGCGTTGATCTCCTCATTTCCCCCCCCTGTAATTCGGTAACATTTTAAATGAGGCAACGACCAATACAAAAGTAACTTTTTAGGCGAAGCAATGCGATCGGTATTTATTATTGTCGCTCATCACTTGACGATCGTGAATATGTGGAAGATAATATAGCCCGTATATTTTTGTGTGGGTTTTTCGGAGAGCAAATTGTACTGAATTTGAACAAAAATTCCAACGGTTAATTTTAAAATCTTAGACATTGTAGCATATGAGGAAGAAAAGCAAGACGAAAAGGAGTAGATACATGTTAAATGCACTATTAGTTTGCTTTATTTGGCAGCATAGCATGAAACAGCAGTTTAAGTGGGATAATCCAAAACAATTTGTCGATGACTTCTGTCTAAAATGGAATGCTGAGTTCAGAGAAAGAAAAATAACAAAACTTAATAAATGCCCAAGCATTCCGCCAGATCTTACAGACGCTTTTAACAAACAATTTCCTAATTGCTCAGTAAATGTAGTTTGTTTGAAAATGCAAGGCGTTA
>JBNKOV010000117.1:0-10937 GCA_050294955.1 Holophagae bacterium | reverse complement strand
GCGTCGGCTCTTTATCACGGAAAGGTGTCGGGAGTTTACGAGGAAGATTTGGCGCGTGTGGTCGCCGAAGCTGAAGCGTTCGCCCTTGGTCCATATCACAACGCCTTGATGAAGGGTGACCTGCTCACAAAAGATGAGTACAGTGAAACAGCGGCGCAAATTGCCCGTTTTACAGGACTTTCCATTGAATATGTGAAACGTAATAACTTAAGAGTGCCCTTGGAGCAATTTTGCCAGGAGCTTTTGAGAGGCGCCAATAGAACCATTGGCCGTCTGGACACCAGGTTAAAAGGCATTGCAGGCGACCCTACCAGTCCCGTGATGGGGGATGACCCGTCCTTAACCGCCATTTGGGGGCCATATAGCGCAGCCATGAACGCCTATCTTGGCGAAGAATTGGATTTTGAAACTGACGCGCCGTATCGTGTTTTTGGGTCTGTCGGGTCAACTTGGAAATGGGATGCGGGCAGTTATATCAACGTATCTGAGCCACTTAGGCAGGCTATGGTTCGAAATCCTCATTTGAAGGTGTTTGTGGGCAGCGGTTATTTTGATCTTGCCACACCTTATTTTGCTACGGAATATACCTTTAACCATATGGGTTTGGACGAAGTCCAAAAGCAAAACGTCACTTTCGCCTACTATAAGGCCGGGCATATGATGTACATTCATCAACCCTCCCTGGTCAAGTTCAAGGCGGATCTTGTGGCATTCATTAACTCGGCTTGTCCACCGTAGTTTAACTCTCGACTGTCGGTTGGCGAGCTGATTTTGTATCAGCATAATTCATGGATTGCATTTGAGGCTCTTCAGCGTTCCTCGCCTGAGAGTCGGGTGGAGACCATCTGGGAGCTCCAGGTTCTCATTGGTCATAGGATATTTTGCGAAAAAGGAGTGAAAATACGGAAATAAGCTGAACATTTACAGCCATAGGCTGCGTAAAATTTGTAGGAGGTTTCCATGAATCAGTTTTTCTTCCAATTTTGCATGTTGGTTTTTTGGGTTTCTGCAGGGAGCGTTTTTGCTGGAGAAAACACCGCGCCGGTTCCCGACCATATCCAGGCAGCAGTGAACGATTCGACTCGACCAAAAGCGGATCGTGCGAGAGACCCCAATCGAAAACCGGCGGAGGTTTTAACCTTTTTTGAGGTGGAGCAGGGTGATACTGTGGCCGATCTCATGTCTGGCATCGGGTATTATTCCGAAATTCTCACGAGGGCGGTTGGTGAGAATGGCAAGCTCTATGCGCATAATTCTCCTTTTGTGGTGAACCGTTTCAAAGAACGCCTTGGACCTGGAGGTCTATGGGAAGAAAAGTTGGCGAGCTGGAAAAACGCCACACAGTTGGTCCAAGTTCTGGAAAATCCCGGTCTGCCTGAAAACAGTGTTGATGTTGCCATCATGGTCTTATTCTATCATGACACCTATTGGCAGGATGTTGATCGCTCAGCCATGAATAAGGCGGTCTACAAGGCGATTAAACCGGGAGGGGTTTACGGTATTATCGATCATCACGCGCAGTCCGGTTCTGGTGATCGAGATGTGCAAAGTCTTCATCGTGTGGATGTTGAACTGGTTAAAAAGGAATTGCTGGAAGCCGGATTTGTCCTCGAAGGGGAATCGGTTCTGCTTCGTCATGAGGAAGATTCTAGGGACTACAATGTGTTCCGAGACTTCCAAACCGATCGAGACAAGACAGACCGCTTTGTTTTGAAATTTCGCAAACCAAAGTAGGAAAATTTATTTTCCTTTGTTGCCATTCGTTTTCTAACAGTCAGATGTCCAGGCGTACCGCCGAAGAATTGAGGCGTAACCGATAAGCCGCAACGTAGGATTGCTGTGGCTGAAGACTTCGGTCAGAATCTGCAAACCTTCCTTCTACGTTCTATGTTAGTGCAGAGCGCCCGAGGTTTCTTTATCCCACTGGCCATTGCCTGTGAAATCACTCCGGCCACTTGGACGGCAACTTAATTGCCATCCAAGTGGCCGGGTGTTTTCAAAAATGGGCAGTTTTGGGAGTAATGTTTCGTTCTTTTGTAGACCCTAAACCGCTACAGCATGTTTCTGTGGCAGAATTTTCATGCCGCGCGTCGTCGGCGCATGATTTGGAGGGCGTCCTCCACAGAATCGTATACCTGGAAAAGCTCGATAAAAGACATAATCTGGAGGAGTTTCCGTACTTTGGGCTTCATGCCCACCAGAGCGATTTGCCCGTTGTTATTGGAAATGGTCACAAGACTTGAAGCCAGCACCCCAACTGCCGAGCTGTCCATGTAATGAACCTGCTCCATATCAAGAACAATACTCTCGTAACCTCGATCAAGGGCTGTTTTGATCTGCTGTTGAAGCTGGGCTTCGCCCTCGCCAATTGTAATAGAGCCACTCAGTTTTAAAATGAAAAATTGCATCCTGCACCTCCTGGTTTTAAATCAATTCGCGTCATGGTCCAGATGACGCACATCACCAGTTGAGCGGCTTGACCGGCTGCTCTCAACCTGTTTAACGCAGGCAATAGGGAAAGGTTTAATGGGTGGAGCGAACTTTTAGATAGAAATGTTCCGTACTAGTGAGTAATGATTTATAAGTATCTGATGGTGAGCTGTTTGGGTGTTATGTGAAGGGTTTGAGAAAAATCTTGACAAGTTGTGTTTTGTTTTGTATGTAATATGTTGATCCATATTAATCTCATATCTAATGAGGTCTTTTCTGAGTTGTGGTCTTGTGGGGGAAGTGAATCAGATTCTGAACAGGAGATGGAATGGCATGTTTATGTCTTTCAGATTTGGAAGATTGGGAGCCTGGAGAGGGTGTTCACAAATCCCATTTGACCGGGACTTGTGCTGCATTGACCAAAAAGCCTTTCACCGATTTTGAAGTTGAGGATTATCGTATCATGATTAGCCAAAATTTGGGTACGGTTCACCTTCTGCCTGGGGCTTTGGAAATTTTGTGGGATCGTCCCATGGCGGAAGGCGATTATTATCCTGGTGATCTGTTGTTCTCAGTCCTGAAAATTTCATCCGATTTCTGGCGTGCCCATGAGAACTTGAGATCCAAATTTGTTGGTGTATTGAATAACTTCATTAAACACATGGATTCAGAATGGGAGAAAAGGAGAGTGGCGGCTAAGAAAAACTATGGAGCCGACCTGACTGGTGATGCAGTAGCAGAGGGACAGGAGTTGGCGTTGTTGGAGTTGGCTCGAGAATTCCTAAGATGAGCCGATGGTGTTGGGTGTGGCATACTTTGGGAGATTTCAGGTGTTGGGAATATCCAACAGTTGAGATTGCCCCCTTTCCACAAGTACTTTATTTTCAATAAATATTTCAGTAGTGCCACTTGGCGCGGATCTTGTAATATGGTGAGTTTGTATAGAGGAGGCTCCAATAATGAGAAGCATGATATTTTTGTCCATTCTTACCCTGCCCTTATGGGCTCAGCCCGACCTGACTCGGGCTGATGTTTATATGCCAGGCGATACAGCCAATTTTTTGGTTGTAGATGGAACGGGCGTAGATCCGGGTCCCGCTGGGAACGGAGTTACATGGGATTTTTCCAATTTACCCCGAATCCCAGCAGAAGATTACACTGTCAGGTACGACTCGCCTTCGGCAGCGCCGAACGCCGGTCTATTCCCAACGGCCAATATGGTGGCCATCCAAAATGCAGGCCCCATAGACGCCTACACCTTTTTCACCGTAAGTGACCAACAGTTTTTTCTGGAAGGTCTTGACCTTCCAGACCTTGGCGTTGTCACTTACAGCAATAACAACCTATGGATTACCTTTCCCTTAGGTTATAACGAAACCCAAACCGATGATTTTGTTGGGACCTATACCTTTAACGCAAATGGCATTTCCGGCATTGCGGATCGAACAGGGGAACTCTCAACCAAATATGACGGTTGGGGCACCCTCATTCTGCCTGATGGCACAAGCGTACCCAACGTGAGACGTCTGAAAATGGAGCAGACCATTAACGATGTGATTAGCGTGTCGGGTTTCGCCATTACCACAACGGTGGTCACTACAACCTACAACTTTTTCGCAGAAAACGATACAAATCACCTATTTCACATTACTTATGGTGAAACCACAGTTTCAACAACTGGTATTACCGTGAATTCTGTAGAGGCGGCGTATCGCGGATTTGATGGAACCCAAAATCCCCAGGTTGCAACCCGTCGCGGCGCGCATCTCACCTCTCAGAGCGGTGGCTTCGCCAGTGAAATCCTGATTAGAAATCCTGAAGACACTCAGCAAACGTTGTCATTGCAGCCCTATGATGGGAATGGCGGCGCTCTCGATCCCGAAAGCGTGAGCATCAATGCGGGCGCAACAGTTCGCGTTCTGCAAAACGATCTGTTTCCAACCAGCGCCCAAAGCTTTTCCTCATCTGGCTGTGAAACCTGCATTTTCAGCGTGGGTTATCGTGCGCAAATAGACAACCCCTCAACTGCTCAGGTTCATCAGACCCAGCGATACTCAGACGAGTTCTATTTTTATCCTGGGGAATGGGCTGAACTGTTTGATGGCGCTGCTTTAATCAATTCGGGTGACGCCGCTGCCAAAATTGAGGCTACTCAGCTGGATTCAAATGGGAATGAGATTAAGAAGGTCACTCTCATTGGAGATCTTGAACCGGGCGGAAAACACCTGGCCATTTTCAATGATCTTTTTGATGACCTTCCCAATACCGTCATTCAGTTGGAGTCTTCTCAAGAAATGGCTGTTATGATCTTGAGAATATCTAAAGACGGTCGGTTCCTCTATCAGAATCTGCCGCTTCCTGAAATGCCTGCGGCTAATCAACAGCGGATGATTGCCCATATTACTTCTGAGACCGGGGGCTTTGATACAGATTTAATCTTCCACAACACTAGCGGCAGCAGTAAAACAGTGACATTACATCCCTTCGATAGGGACGGTATGGACCTGCCGCCAGTAAACATTACGGTGCCTGGCAATGCTACTCACCGCTTCGCTAAAACCGAAAAACTGGATGGCGCGGCCAGTCATATGACCATCACTGGCGACCTGGAACTCCTTGTTTCTGTGGGCTATCGGGCCAGGGTGGAAAACGCGAGTACAGCGGTGATCCATGAAGCAGCTCCCCTGGAAAACACCTTCTATTTGTATCCAGGCGAATGGGATGTTCTTTTTGACGGTGTTGCTCTGGTGAACGCGGGCAGCAGCGCAGCAACCATAACCCTAACTCAAATTGGCGACGACGGCGTGGCCAGGCAAAGCGTTGTTTTAACAGACAACCTTGCCCCCGGCGCCAAGTTCCTGAACTTGTTGGAAGGCCTCATCCCTGAGGATCGCAATACCATTATCAAGGTGGAGTCTACCCAGCCTGTCTCTGTTCTAACCCTGAGATTGTCCAAAGACAATCGATACCTCTATGGCAACAACCCGCTGCCGCAATAGTATTTTGGCCGCTCTAGCGCATGCTTGAGCGGCCATTTTTTCAATCCTGTTCAGGCCCGCAACAGGCAAGAAACCAATGCACGACCATCCAATATGCCCAACTGGTCGTTCCTGTTGCGGCCCTGAATTGGCTTATTCATTTATTTCTAATTGCTTTAACAACTGAAAAAAATAGGATCGGTTTACCTTCAGCCTTCTCGCTGCTTCGGCCTTATTGCCTTCATTCTCACGCAATACCTTGGATATGTAATATTTCTTGGTTTTGTTCACATAGTCTTCCAAGCTCTCGGCCTTTGTCTGTTCTTCGGTCCATGGATCCATGCCGTGAAATTCAAAGGGCAGGTCTGTCAGTGTGATCCGGCCACCTTCGCATAAAATGACCGCCCGCTCTATAACATGTTCTAATTCCCGGACATTGCCTGCCCAATGATGGTTCTCAAGGGCCGTCATGACCTGTGGCTCTAAGGTAAGTGGCGGACGGTCATAAAGCCTGGTGAAACGTTCTAGGAAACTGATGGCCAGCGAGAAGAGGTCGTCCTTGCGCTCCCGTAGCGGCGGCAGACTCACGGCCACAGTATTCATTCGGTAATAAAGGTCTTGCCGGAATGCGCCATCGCCCACAAGTTCCTTCAAATCCCTACTAGATGCAGCAATTAATCGGAAGTCCACGAGGCGTTCCGCAGTTTCACCCACCCTCCGTATCTTTCGATGCTGTAGCGCCCTCAAGAATCGGGTCTGCAAATCCAGAGGCAGGTTGTTGATTTCATCCAAAAACAGAGATCCACCCCGGGCTGCCTCCAACAGGCCTGTCCGCTCTCCGGAAGAGCCTGTAAATGCTCCCTTGCCATGGCCAAATAGCTCGCTCTCAATCAAGTTGGCGGGCAAAGCCCCGCAGTCCACCTCTATGAAAGGTCCTCCAGACCGGGCGCTGTTTTCGTGAACGGCTCTTGCAATCAACTCCTTGCCGGTTCCAGTCTCGCCCTGCACCAACACAGGCGCTTCTGTTGGGGCTACTTTGGCTACAGTCTTTAAAAGATGCAACATAACCGGGTTTTTTCCAATAATCTTGTCAAATTTATAGTTCTTTTTCAGGCTGGCGAGTAGCTGTTCTCTTCCCGCACGCAACGAAGCAAAAGCTTCTGCATTCTTCAGGAAGGCCCCTAATTGGGCGGCAAACTGACGGGCTAGATTAAAAACAGATAGAGATAGAGTCGCCTTGAACTGGTCGAGATATATAACGGCCTTTACCTCATGATCAATAATAACAGGAACGCAGATAAGCGCGCTCCCTTCTCGCCGCATGATGCTGGACTGTTGCAATAAGCTATTGTCGAAATCACCTCTGTCAACCGATTGCTCTTTTTGCAAGTCCATTGCCCTTTTGATCACCGTTGTGCTTACGTCCCTCTCTGATTCGGGGATGTTGCCCAGTTCAAAATGTCGGGCAGTCACAAAAGAAAGCTCGCCAACTTCATCCACTGTAGCAATAAAGCCACGGACACAATTGCACATCTCCAGAACCGTGTCCAACGCAAGCTCTAACAAGCGGGGCTCTTCCAATGATCCGTTGAGAATTAGGCTGGATTTGTACAAAAGCTCAAAGTAGCGCTCTTTATCCTCGCCTGCAGATGGGGCTGAAACCCGCTCCCTGCTTTGTTGAAACCAGGCTTGAAGCGAAAATAATTCTTTGAAAAAGGACTGCATCTCGGCTTTGGACCCGGAGTCTGCTTGTAGTATCCTGAAGGATGCCATTAATTGAGAAAGTCGGTTGTCCAATTCCTTGCAGAATGTTGGGAAATCTTGGTTCATAGACGGCTTGATTGCTCCGGTTCTGGTTTTGGCTGGGTGTTTATTCCAGCAGCGAGTTTAGAAACAAAATCCGTTTTCAGGGCATCCACCGTTGAATATCGGTCCTGAGGGTTCTTTTCCATGCATTTTGAAATAATGGAGATGATGGGTTCTTGTCCTGTTGCCGACCCCCGTAAACCCTCGGGCGTTTCGTTGTGGATAGCATATATCATTTCCATCTGGTTTTGGGCGGAAAAGGGTATTTTACCGAACCACATTTCATAGAGGATGACGCCGAAGGCATAGATGTCACAGCGTTTATCTACGGCCTTTCCAATGGTTTGCTCTGGGCTCATATAGGCCAGAGTGCCCATCATCTGTTCCTGGTTTTCAACGGTCGTCAAGGCGCTGACCCGAGCGAGGCCGAAATCCATGATCTTTACTTCTTGATTTTCCAGAACCATCACATTCCCAGATTTCAGATCTCGATGCACAATATTCTGGCTATGGATAGCCACCAACCCCTCAAGCACCTGTCCGGCCAGATGGAAGATCTCTAATTGGTTTAACTTACCCTTTGCGTCCAGATACTCTTTAAGCGTTTTTCCCTTCAACCAGGCCATGCTGATGTATCGGGTTTTGCCGTGGTTGCCCGCTTCGTAGATTTCCACAATATTGGGGTGATTTAAACGATGACCAATTTCGGCCTCCTGAAGGAAGCGACGAACCCCATCGGGGGTGTCTTCCATTGAGGAATTGAGCACCTTCAGGGCAACCGTTCTTTTAAAAACCTTATCCCGCGCCAGATACACCGTGCCGGACCCGCCGCTGCCCAAGGTGCTCACGATCTTGAAATGGCCGATAAACCTCACGCCTCTATAGGCCAGGTAGTATTTTCTGATCTGGATAACGGCTGCCGCGGTCAGGAAAAACAAGGCAACAACGATGCCTCTAAACCACCAGGTTTGCCAGAAGGGTGCTGCGATTACCAATTGAAGCGGCGTTCCCTCATTCCAAACATCATAACTATTGGCTCCCTTATACCGAAAAGTATAGGGGCCAGGATCCAGGTTGGTGTAGCTGGCAAAGTTGCGAACCCCATTTTGCACCCAGTCCCTGTCAAATCCCTCCAGTTTATACGCAAATTGGTTGTCCTCGGGATTGTGATAGTCCAGTACAGCCATCTCAAATCCAAAAAACTTGTCGTATGAGTCCAACCGCAGGACGCCATTTTCAAGAGAGGTTTCCAGCGGTTCTTTTTGCCCCATTTTGGAGAACCCGGTAAGTACAACCGGCGCTAGCCATTCTGATCGCTTGTCCCACTCATTCCATAGGGTTATGGGGTGAAAGTAGTTAAAACCGTTCACGCCTCCAAAGTACAATTGGCCGTCGTTTCCAGCGGCAACAGCGCCTGTATTGAATTCATCGGACTGCAGACCCTGTTCCACCCCATAACTTGTAAAGGTCATATCTTGTGGGTTGCATCGGCTCAATCCTTTATTGGTGCTAACCCAGAAATCACCTCTGACATCCTCTATGAGACTGTAAACAAAATTGTTGGCCAAACCGTCCCGTTCGGTGTAACGCGTGAAGTCGCCTTTGTCCTTTGGTATGCAGACGCCGCCGCCGAAAGTGCCCACCAGTAACCTGCCATCCGTCAATTCGAGGATGGTTCGCACATCATTGGCTCCAAGACTGTTCGGGTTCTGGGGATCATGCAGCCAGTTGCGCTCAAAACCCCCATTGTCGCTAGCCTCGGGCCGCCATTTGATCAAGCCCATATCTCTGCTTCCTACCCAGAGTTGGTTCTGTGAGTCCAGGTAAAGGCATTGGACCGTTGGGGTGATTCGATTCATCGCCGGAACTTTTAAGTCGATATGGGTCCATTCTCCGGCAACCCTCTGCTGCGGCGTTTGCTTGCCCAGACCCTGGGTGGCGTATCCCACCCAGAAATTACCTGCTTTGTCTTCGAGAAACGCCTTTATGTTATTGCTGGCCAGACTTTTTGGGTTGTTGGGGTTGTGCTCCTGGCGTATAAAGGCAACGGGATCTTCATGTTTTCGACGAATCACCTGGTTCAAGCCGCCAAACTCGGTCGCAATCCAGAGATTACCCCTGCTGTCCTCTTCAATTCTGCAAATGCTGGAATCCCCGATGCTTGATGGATTGCCAGGTTCGGGAACGTAGCGCTCCCAGATTCCAGTCGTCCTGTTTAAACGGTTTAAACCGTTTCCAACGGTGCCCACCCAGAGATCGCCAAATCGGTCCTCTTTAATAGAAAATACAAAATTGCTGCTCAGGCTGTTGTCGTTTTCCGGGTCGTGTTGCACAATCTTGAATGGTTTGTACTGGTTGATCAGCTTGTTTACGCCACCACCCCAAGTGCCTATCCAAATCACTCCATCTTGCCCTTCCCGCGATTGGAAAACCCTGTTAACATTATCGTTGCTAAGACTGTCAGCCTGTCGGGGCAAATGGCGATAGTTTTGGAAAACGCCGGTTTCCGGATCGAAAATATTCAGACCCCGGCCGTCGGTTCCCAACCAAAGTCGCCCCTGTTTATCTTGAAACTGTACGCTGGCATTGTTGCCCGACAAGCTGCTGGGGTCTTTTGGGTCGTGGCGGTAATGCTTGAAGCCATTGTTTGTCCAAAGGCTTAATCCTTTGCCCCTGGAGGCTACCCAGAGACGGTTTTGTCTGTCAACGAACAAGCCGTTTATGATATTTCCGCCGAGGCTATTCGGGTCGCTTGGATCATGAACCATTCGGGTTGCCCTGTCTCTGCAATCTTCAGGGTTAATGTCGGCAAAGTTATTTAAATTGAGGATGTACAAGCCTTCATAGGTGGATACGGCCAATTTATCCTCGCCCAAATCCACCATGCTTGTGATGGTGAGGTCTGTCTGATCTTCATTGAAGAACTGATAGTTTACAAACCGTTCCCCATTATCAAGAATCAGGTCCAATCCCCCTTTGCTGCCTACCCAGAGGCGACCTGATCGGTCCATTTTTAAACATTGTACCAGGAGGCTGCTGATGGCGTTGGGGTTGTGCTGGTTGGGCTTGAAACTGATGAATTCATTTTTTTTGCGGCCCTCAGGGGTAAGCAGCCCCAGGCCGCCATCTCTGGTGCCAATCCACAGATTGCCCTTTTGATCTTCTAAAATACCGTGGATTAAGATTCCTGGCAGGGAATTGGGGTCTTCCTTGTCAGGTTTAAATACGGTGCAACGATAGCCGTCGAAGCGGTTTAAGCCGTTTGCTGTTCCAAACCACATGAAACCCAGTCGGTCCTGGGTAATATATGTAATCGAATTGTGGGACAGGCCCTGCTCACCATTAATATGCTCGAAACGCAGTACGTCTCTCTGGTCCGAGATGGCGTCTTCAGGTGCAGCGGCCAGTACAGATAAGAGAAACAAATGTGGAGTGATGAGGCGACATAATAAAGGCATTTTTAGGTGCTCGGAGGGCTGGTTCGCCCCAAGTAGACGAGTCCTGATTATACATCAGCGTCGTGACAACCGGCTTTTTTATTGCACCATGCCTTGGTAAGGTCAAGGGGGAAAGTGTCTTAACATGAGCCTGCAAAAGACCAGAATAGCGGGAGAATGACTGGCTTGGACGACTTTGTTTTGAGATGTAGTATTACTACATTTCTGTTTTTGCTCTGATTTAAGCTCGAAAGAAAACAAGTCCTTTAATGGCGTGATTTACGTG
>JBNKOV010000116.1:0-10982 GCA_050294955.1 Holophagae bacterium | reverse complement strand
CGCGCCTTCCCAGGGGTTAAGGGGAGCACTTGATGGGCAACGGCCCGCGAGTTAAACAACACGGCGCCATGGGCAGGCAAAGTTTCATGGGGCGGTCCGTTAACTTCGCCGCCAGGTCGCCAGACTGCCAGGTCGCCGCCATTATTATCGCCTCGTTCGTCATTCAGATAAACCACAAGGCTAAAAGCTCTGCCGTTGTCATTGGCCCCGCCCGGATTATCCAGGTGACAGTGGTAACCCTGGGACGGCCCCTGGTATCGGGCCAGCATGCAACTGCCAGGCGGTGAAATCTCACGCTCTCCAAATGCAGCCGAAAAACGGCCAATCAAGCCTTCAAACGCCCATTGCACCAAGGCAGCCAACTCTGGTGCTCTAACCAAAACGTCTTTTTCATATCCAGTGAGGTAGCGGACCGTATCAGCCCGGCCCTCATAAATCCTCCCTCCATCGCCCACCCCCTCCCGAGACATGGAAAAGCCATCCTCACCCCAAGCTGATTCAAGACTTTCAAACAGACGGGCTAAGGACGCTTCCGATAAAAACGATCCTATAAATAGATACTGAGGCGCATCTGTACCGTGAAAAGCGCCATGCGCCAAATCAGGATCAATAGATGCCTCTAATGAAAAATCAGGCAGGTAGTTATTAGGCAAAGGCCGCCACCACAAGGGGGTCTCCTGCTCCCAAAACTGTTTCTCAATTAATTCTATCTCCAACCCTTCTAAGATGCCCCGCAAACGAGAAACTGAGGCTAGAGGCAACCTTCCCGCTACAGCCGCATCTCCAGCCAACTTAAGGAGGCGAGTTGGCCCCTGGGGACCAAAGTCTCCGTCTGGTCCGGTTCGAAGCAGCCAGCCTAGAACCAATTCAAAAACCAGCGCCAGATCTTTGGGACTACAGGACGGAAATTCCACAGAGGCATCTTCTTTTAAGAGAGCTTGTTCAAGAAGGTTACGGGCCATTTGAAAAGTAGTTGGATTAAGCATGACGCCTCAGGAGAGTGAGATCACCGGAACTGGCCGGAGAGGATATCTTTCCCTAAAATCTCAACAGAATCAATAGCAAGCTTATGAGGCGTCATAAGCAGACTTCAACCAGGTCTCCAGTTGACCGTCAACCTGATCAAGCTTTGTAATGCGCACGCGATGACTCACCATGGCGTTAAAACTTCCCGAGGCTTCCAATCGCTCTGTAGGCTCAAATCCCTTCAAGTTGATCCCTACATCTATGCGAGTCTTGGTAGAGGGTTGGACCAAAGCAAATTGTTTATTGCGCCTCAAACTGACATAGGCTTTTTTAGGAGAGATCTCCACATCCGCTCCAAAGCCTTGCGCCATGGCAATAATTCGCTCGTAAATGGGCCGGAGCGCCGATTTTGCCCCAGCATACTGGGACGCCACCAAATCCACACTGTCGGGCGGATTATCCCTTTTCAGCGTCTCATGGGCAATTAAGTTGGCAAACCCATGGGTTACTCCATGCTCGCTCTTCAATGTCTTTACGATCTGTCCGTGCTTTTCCAACTTAAAAGAACGTGATACAACCAGCCATTCTTCAAGAGTTTTACCTGTTTTCTCCTTCATATTAGCGACCATTGAGGCTGTCATTTCCTCCGGTGATTTTGCCATACCTTCTGTCCCTCCCTCTTAAAATCAAACAAAACCTGGTTACGATTGTGCCTCAACAAGAAAAAATCTGCCACACCAAATACGCGAAAGATTGGCCACACCAAAGAAATCAACGATGTCACCCAATATTTTTTCCAAACTGCAGTTTACCAAAACCCAAAAAAGTGAGATGATAAGTTCATGAAAAATGGGGTATGCAACGCCAAAATTCTTATCGTAGACGACCTGGACGCCAACCGAATGGCTCTAAGGGAAGTTTTATCTGAAGTTCCTGCTGAGATTATGGAAGCAACATCGGGCAATGAAACACTCAGCCTTATGCTGGAACATGAATTTGCGCTCGTGCTGATGGACGTAAACATGCCTGGCCTTAGCGGCATTGAAACCGTCACCCTCATGCGGGGCAATACACGTACTCGCCACACGCCTGTGATATTTATCACAGCTCTGGGCGACAGGCCCAACCTCATATTCGATGGCTACGAGGCCGGCGGTGTGGATTATTTAACCAAGCCGATCGACCCCCATATTCTAAAGAACAAGACCTGTGTTTTTCTCGACCTCTATAAGCAGAAAATCCTGCTCAAGGAAAGCGAGGTGCGCTTTCGTGACCTGGCCGATTTCGCCACTGCTGTTCTGCACAATGTAAGCAACGTGCTCAATAGCATGAATGTTGCCGGGCAGCAGGTGAACTCCAATTTAAGACACTCCCAGGTGGGTCGTTTGACAAGAATCAGCAAGATCTTGGAGGAGAACAAAGAGGATCCCACTTTTCTGACCCAACACCCCAGGGGAAAACTGTTGCCTAGATTTCTCGAAACACTGAGCATGACTCTGGAAGAGGAGCGGACTGAAAACATACGCGAAATGACGGGCATTCGCAAATATTTTCAACTCATGCAGGAGCTAATCGCCAACCAGCAGTCTGGCGCCAATAAATCGGTGTCTCCAGAAATATTCGAAACGGAGCAGGCCATTCAGGACGCCCTGGAAGTAACCCGCAGACATCTGGAACAGGGGAAGTTCCGAATTCATTTAAAACTGGAATGCCAACTCCCGCTGCTTGGCAACCGGGCTCGGTTCATTCATGTGATGATCAACCTGATAAAAAATGCCGTAGAAGCGGCCACGTCAGAACCCCGCCGCCTGGAAATCAAGGTAATAGAAGGCCCCAGTCAATCCGTTCTATTGAGCATGAACGATAATGGCGAAGGCATAGACCAAAAGGACATGCACAAATTGTTTTCCATGGGCTATTCTACCAAGAAGAAAGGCCATGGATTCGGGCTGCCTTATTGCATGCGAACCATGATAGAAATGGGCGGCTCCATAGAAGCCGCCAGTGATGGTTTGGGAAAGGGCGCAACCTTTACGTTAAAGATCCCCTGTGGAAACATAACGGATGCGCCGGATTAAGTTACTGACAAGGCTGAGGAGCGCAGGCATAACCATTGGAGATGTAGCAAATCAAGCTTTTGACTGTGGCGGGCTGTGCGCCGCAAAAGGTTTGACTGGCATCGTTCCAATAAGAATAAATGAAGTTTTCGGTTGGACTTGCTGAAATGTTCAACTCATACTCGTTGGTGTCGTTCACCCCACTGTAAACCTTGACATAAAAAGTAGACTCAACTCCCGGAGTTAAAGTGACCATTTCAAAATCGTTCGAAGTATTGGAAGATCCTACCGGATTCAAGCCGGCGTCATAGACAACCAAATCCAAATCACCGTTATTGTGAATAAAAGTGGCGACTGCTTCGAACCGATGCCCCCCGGGAACCGTTACTTCATACCAATCCTCATCGCCTGAGCAGATATTCAGGTCGGTAATTTGAGTTCCCAACATGGTGGCTTCAACAGGACTTGAGTCCAACTGATTGTTATTGGGCTCCAGAGAGTCGGCGTCACACCCCACGGCTTGCATGAAGTTCGCCACCGTAAAGGCAGTCTCATTCAAGGTCATGGCGTTGAAGGCGGGCTGAGATTGGTTCAGAGGCACGCCCATAGGTCCGTCATCCTGATATTCCACCTCGGGATTCGACCAATATTGAAGCCGAGTGCAACCGCCGGTCCCACTGCATGCATTGTTATAGGCCATGATGGTGCGCCAGTTGTTGGGAGGACTGGTAAAACCGTGGTTGAAGGCAAAGGGACTGTTTACTGTGCCATCCACAAAATAGTCATGTCTTGCGGATTGGATATGGCCCATCTCATGACCAAAGCTGAAGTATCCGGTTGCGCAATTTCTTGCAACAATGCAGAAACCGAAGTCGCGAAAATCCGTCGAAACGCTGGTCATAATGTAGGCAACCCCACAAAACCCACCGCCATTGTTCACAATCATGGGAACCAGGTCCGCGCCATACTCTTCCCGCACAGCATGAACTTCATCAATAAACCCGTCGTTGGGAATTCGCAAACGGTCCCGATCTGTTCCAATGTTTCCAGATTCGGCGTAATCCACTTCCATGGTGTGAACCAAACGGACACGAGGGTTCACATTGCTGTTTTCATAAGACCCATTGGTTTCCGCGACAGCCAGATCTATCAGGGCCTCAATGGGACCCAACCCACCCGCAGCATTTTTTGCGGCGGTGGTGTAGACCACCATGAGATCAATAATATCGCCGCTGTCTCTATTGGGCGTGGGCTGGAAGCGGGGAACAGTATCCACAGCCGTTGGCTCTAACCCTTGGGGAAACTGGGATTGGTCGATTTCAAAAACACCATGGCGACCTTCGCCAGCATAGCGGATCTGGTAAAAGCCGTCCGGCATGAGGATATTGGCCATTATCACACCAGACCTGACCACCATGCGAAAAGAGCCTAAAGGAATATTGACAAGGTTGCCTGAAATTGCAAGGCTGCCTTGCCTAACTCGCTCAATACGCGTTATTTCACCTTGAAAAGAGGCATCTTCAAACAAGTCCCAATCAATATACTGGGGCCACAAATCTCTGCGAACGCCTGCGGTTTCAGCCAGCTCGAACAAATCTGAACTGATAGATGCAGCCCGCTCCCGAACCACAGTCAAATCCTGGGGACTGTTCAAAGCTCCCTGCTGATCGGTATCGACAATAATTGGAAATCCATCAATACCCTGAAAGGCAAAAAGACCCACTGCCTGGACCAAAATGCATAATGTGATAATTCTTCTCAACAATCCTTCCTCCAAATCGCTTTTCTCTCAAAAGGACTCAACGACAGAAGTAATCCCTCTGAATACACCGAACCAGAGTTTAAACGAGCCACGAGACAATTACACCCACAAAAAAATTTAAATATCTTTTTCCCTGAGAAAATGGATTTGAGTCCAAGAACCCAAACCCATTATCTTTCAAATATTAAGGACAGAAGGCTATTGCAAGTCCATCCGTAAAGTTTGCGCTACCCCCATCTCTAAACCAGAACTGGAAGTTCCAGATGGAGTTCGCAGTAATCTGATTTGGTGGACTGTTGAAGGGTGGTTGGGTTAAATCGAGAGCAAGACTGGCGTTTCCAGATCCATCGGTAAGCACCGAAATGCTTATTCGCTGAGTTCCGCCTCCCACGACACTGAAACCATTATAACTGGGCGCCTCAACCTGCTTGGGACCGTAGTAAAAGATCCCATTGGTGTTTGGAGGCGCGCCCGTTACAGTGAGCGTGAGATTGTTGGCGACAAGGCTGGACGAGCCCGTCGCGCCAATAACGGCTCCAGGACCGCTCGAATGAGGCGTTACCGGACCATAGTTGGTGAAAACCGAACAGTCGATAAACTCATAACAACCCATGTCCACTATTGGCCCCAGTCGCCTGGGAACGTCGTCATAGTCTGTAGCTCCCGGGGCCGGAATATAGCCGGGGTCTCCGCCTTCGATACATGGTGATGCGGGCTGCAACCGAAAGTTGTTGCCCGCTCCGGTTGCATTGATGAAAAGTGGATCCTGATCAATGATATTGCTGGATGTAAAATTGACCGGGAAGGCCTGATAAACCGCCGCTGCCCCGCCTTGAAGATCGGACCAACGAATGGTCATGAAATAGCCAGCAATAGCAGGGGTATTTTCCACGGCAATCTGATCCCCGTTCGAACCTGTAGTAAGGTTGCCCCAAAGAATAGAGTTCTCTATTAAGTTGAGGCCTGCATCATTGCAGATACCGCCGCCAAAACCCGGGACACTACCGCCATATCCTGCTGTATTCCTAGAAATGGTGCAGTTATTGATGAGGCTGCCCCCACAGGAACCAAATGCCGTAAAATACAACCCGCCCCCCTTGCCAACGGAGCCTTGTGAATTGCCCGCATGGTTTTCGGTAATGAGACAGCTCTCAAATTGGGGACAGGCGTCGTCACTGTAAACTCCTCCGCCCAAATTCGCGCCAGTGCCCCAAAAGGCGTTGTTTAGAGTGATTCTGGTGCGAGTAAACACCGGGCTCGCGCTGTTGAGGACTGCAACGCCTGCGCCATTCACTGCTGTATTTGAGAATATGTCGCAATCCGTGAAGGTCGCACCAACCGAACCTGCGCCATAATTATAACGAATCATCACCCCTCCCCCATCTCCGGATGTGGAATTGGCTTGAAAGATACAATTGGAGAATTCAGCAAGGGATTGATCAACATATGCCCCGCCGCCCCAATTAAACCCTGCAAAAGGAATGGTTGCACTATTGCTTATAATCGTACAGCCCTCAATTCTGGGTTGTCCGCCCTGCAAAAATAAACCGCCTCCCTGGGTGGCGTTATTCCCGATAATGCGGCAATCCTTGATCAAGGGATCACTGAAGCTGGTAGAAATGCCGCCGCCGACTGTCGCGCTGCCGCCAGTTATGGTAAATCCTTCCAGGACCTGACTGGGCACGCCAGAAATCCAAAACTTGACCACAGTATCAGCCCCGCCTCCATGAATGGTTGTCACATTCATGCCGCCGCTGCTATAAACTCTGATATCCTTTCCATTAAAATTGATGTTCTCGCTGTAGGAGCCAGGATGCACCAACACCTCATCTCCGTCAACGGATGCGTTGATTGCGCTTTGAATAGTGGCGTAGGAGCCTCCTGAACCAACAGTCAGGGTAGTGGCGCACACCGTGCCTGTACACAGGATGACCAGTAGATAGATGATCGTCATCTTCATTAAATGAACCATGGTTTACCTCCATTTCTGAGTCTATTCCCATGTCCGTTATTCGATAAGCTCTTCACTAAATTCGATGGAACATGAAAGAATGCGACGATAGATCAGGAGCCATCGGCAACATTGAAAATGAATCAATAATAAGATTCCAGAAACCGGCGAATCGGGTCCGCGATACGGGAAGAGCGGATGGAATGGGAACGGCTAAAGTATAACCCGGTTCCTGTTTTTGTTATGTAAAATTTGGATGAGGAAGGATCCGGCGCTAAAGCCGGATCCATCATTTTTAAGAGGAGAATTCCAGTTGGTGGTTTTTCAAATCCACTCGGATTTTTCCGCCTTTCGCCACCTTGCCCGCCAGAATCGAGGATGCAAGCGTGTTCAAAAGATGGTTTTGAATCGCCCGTTTGATGGGCCTGGCGCCGAAGGCTGGATCGTAACCGGCGCGGGCGATAAAGTTCATGGCCTCTTCAGATACATCCAGGGAGGTATGTTGGTCCATGAGCCGCTTGTTGACCCGATCCAGTTGGATCTTCACAATTTCCCGCAACATATCGTCTCCCAGGGAGTCAAAGGGAATGACATCGTCGATGCGGTTGAGAAATTCCGGTCGGAACGCTCCCTTCAAAGCCGACATGAGCTGGGCCTCTTTTTCATGTTGAGACAGGTCCGTACGAGCAACCACATCGCTAGCAAGGTTGCTAGTCATGATGATCACCGTGTTGCGGAAATTTACCAGACGCCCTTTGCCGTCTGTGAGTCTTCCATCGTCCAGAATCTGAAGGAGAACATTGAATACCTCGGGATGCGCCTTTTCAATTTCATCAAAAAGGATCACCGCGTAGGGTGAGCGCCGAACGCTTTCCGTAAGCTGACCACCTTCTTCATGACCCACATAACCCGGAGGCGAACCAATGAGCCGAGACACGGAATGGCGTTCCATATATTCAGACATATCGAGCCGAATCATTTTCTTTTCACTGTCGAATAGCTGGTCCGACAACGCACGAGCCAGCTCAGTTTTACCCACACCGGTGGGACCTAGAAACAGAAAACTTCCCAGAGGCCGATCCGGATCCTGCAAACCACTGCTGGATCTGCGGATCGCATTCGCCACCGCAGAAACGGCCCGGTCCTGGCCAACCACTCTCTCATGAAGGCGCTCTTCCAGTTTGAGCAGCTTTTGCACCTCCGATTCCAACATGCGGTTTACGGGAATACCTGTCCATGCGCTCACCACTCGGGCAACGTCATTGTCGGTCACCTCTTCCCTCAACAGACCGCTTTCTTGCTGGAAATCCTGGAGTGTCTGCTCCACATCGGCAATGTTCCTTTCCAGTTGAATCAGCGCGCCGTAGCGGATTTCAGCGGCCCGACTTAAATCGCCCCTGCGTTCCGCCTCGGAAGCCTCCACCTTGAGGGCTTCCAACTGTTCCTTTTTCTCCCTCAAAGTCTCGATGAGGCTTTTCTCATGACGCCATCGCTGCTGAAGTGACTCCAGCTCCCTGTCGAGCGTTTTAATATCTTCGGTCAGCTCAGTCAGGCGCTCACGGTTATCTTCGGAGTCCTCCATTTTCAAAGCTTCCAGCTCAATTTCCAATTGCCTGCGCAATCGCATGGCCTGGTCAATTTCAATCGGCATTGAGTCGATCTGAGTTCGGATGGTTGACGCCGCTTCGTCTATCAGGTCAATGGCTTTATCAGGCAAAAACCGGTCCGAGATATAGCGTTGAGAGAGTTGAACTGCAGCAGTAATAGCGGAATTTCGAATGGTGATGCCGTGGTAGATCTCATATCGCTCCCGCAATCCCCGCAGAATTGCCATTGCCGCGTTTTCATCGGGTTCGGCCACCATGACGGGTTGGAACCTGCGCTCCAGAGCCGAATCCTTTTCAATGTATTTCTTGTATTCCGCGCGGGTGGTTGCAGCAATAGCCCGCAGTTCGCCGCGAGCAAGGGCCGGTTTCAAAAGATTGGCGGCGTCGCCCGAGCCCTCAGCGCCTCCTGCGCCAATTAGGCTATGGGCCTCATCCACAAAGAGGATCACCGGCGCGTCGGAATGCTTGATCTCTTTGATCAGGTTCTTCAGTCGATTTTCAAATTCGCCGCGAACGCCCGCGCCAGCCTGAAGCAGACCCAGGTCAAGCACTCGCAGACTGACCCGAGTGAGAATGGGGGGAACCCGTCCCTTGGCTATTCTCAGAGCCAGACCTTCCACGATTGCGGTCTTGCCAACCCCGGCCTCGCCTAGCAGGATGGGGTTGTTTTGACGGCGGCGAACGAGGATGTCGATCAGGGATTGGATCTCTCGATCTCGACCGCCAATGGGGTCCATTTCGTCGGCCCGGGCTCTGGCGGTGAGATCCACGGTGTAGAGGTCCAGGTTGGGAGTCTTGGAGTTCGCCGGGTTTTGGCTCCCACTCCCTTTAGGAGCCTCGTTTTGAGAAGCAAAGCCCGTTCTGGCCTCGCAGGATTCACCAATCAGGGAAGCCGATTCCAGCCGGAGCCGATCCCGGGAAAGGTCCAAAATGGGACCTTGCGGCAGCGTGGCTCTGAGCCTGGGATTCTCCAACAGAGCGTGAAGCAGGGCCGCGGAACGTATGTGATCTTCCTGAAACAACAACGAAGAAAAGAGCCAGGCTTCTTGAAGCCAAAGAGAGAGGTTGGGGCTCAGCGAGGGCGTGCGAGCATTGCCCCGCTTGAATTGCTCAATCGACTTCTCCAAATCGGCTCGCACCTTGTCAACATCAACGTCGTAATAGCTCAGGATTAGAGTCATATCCGCATCCTGGCGCTCAAGGAGCTTGCAAAGGACGTGTTCAATGTCCACTTCGTAATGGCTAAGGCCCAGGCAAAACCCAGCCGCCTGTTCCAGGGCGCTGCGGCAGGTTTCATTGGCTTTATCGATCAGGGCCTTCAACTCAAAATGCATGATAACATCCTCTCCGTCCAAACAGTTAAGTGGGGAACGAGTCATAGTCAAATGTCAGGCTTACCTGGGGCTCGCGACCCAATTGGCGGGCCTTGAGCCAGGACGTCCATCCCAACCTGCCCCCTTTGCCCGAGGCGCTTAACAGGGTTCCGGACATGGCCTTTGTCTCCAGTTTAAGCACCACCTCAATCCGAAAGGCGAAGCCAACATAGAACCGTATCAAGTCCCTCAATGCCTGGTGCTTGTTTCCATCTGGCAGGAATGACGCAAATAAATCCGGGTCAAGGGGACCCACAATCAATTTGAAGCCGCCGTGTTGATCCCAAACCCGCCTTCCCACAACCGCGTTTCGACCGAGAATGGGACCGTTTCCAGGCCTGATATAGGAAAGCTGATCCCGTTCCAACGGCATCCAGGCGCCCTGAAACTGGCTCACCTCAACCTTGACGGAGAAATGGCTTGCCACAAGACTCACCAACCCGACAGCAGTGGGACAGCCCCTCATGAGCAAACCCGCCATGCCGAGAAGCGCCCGATCATCCACCTGTTGGCGTTCTTGCAAAGTGGGCGCTCCCAGACCCAACAGCGCCAGAGGCCCTTGGGAGAAGCGGGCGCGAGCCGGGGATCTGATTTCCAGGCCGGGCGCGTGTTTCTTGTGAATTCTCACCAACAGGCTCAGCAGTCGGTGGTTGAAAATATCCAAGAAGTCTCTGGATGCAAAGTCTTTTTGGCTTATCCGATCACGAATCCATTCTGTGAAAACCTGAGGAAGGGGGCCAAAATGACCCGCAAGTCCCAGAAAATTCACCTCCAAAACCGGGGTCTTATCTGGGTCCTCCTGGTTTGGGAGTAGACGGTGGATGTCGCTAGGAGGAAACGCCAGAGAAACATTGGACCGGAACCGCACAGACTCCTTGTGAGGCTCCACGCCTTCGCCCACTGGAATGCATTGAGGGGCCAGCCGTTCCAAAAGACGGACCAACTGAGTAAACTCAAACTCATGAGCCTTGTCCCGCAAATAATGAACCAGCATCTCAGGCCTCAAAGCAGGGGTTTCTCGCCAGCTCGCGGCGGCCATTTTTTCCAAATCCCCTTTTGACCATCTCGGTAGACGGCCAGTTGAGTGAAGGAATTGATGGAGGCGTACATGCCAAAGAAATGGTGGAGCACTGAGCCCAGCAGGTAGAATCCGGAACCCGTGTAATAGTTGGCGTCGAAGGTGAGCGCCACTTCGAGCCCGCGACAATGTCCGCGCCAGCTTTCGCTTCCCAGATGATGGGTGATAGGCCGACAGGAAAGGGACCG